>JASLOY010000021.1:3346-16466 GCA_030745255.1 Vicinamibacterales bacterium | reverse complement strand
CGCCTCGTCCTCGAGGTTTCGCAGCCGCAGCCACTCCATCGGGCTTTCGAGCAGCAGCTCTCCCGGTCCCTCGAGTGGGTAGTCCTTCCGCTGCGGATGACCCTGCCAGCTATCCGGCATCAGGATCCGCCGCAGATCGGGGTGCCCGCTGAACCGCACGCCGAACATGTCCCACACCTCACGCTCGAGCCAGTTGGCGGCCGGCCAGACACCGGAGACGGAGGGTACCGGCTCGTCCTCCGCGGCCCGGACCTTGACCCGGACTCGATGCCGTCGGCGAGTGGAGTACAGACAGTAGATGACGTCGAAGCGTTTCTCTCGGGGCGGCCAGTCGCTGGCCGTCACATCCGCACAGTAGTCGAACGACCCTTCGTCGGAATCCTTCAAGAAACCGACAACGTCGAGCAACGACGTCGAGCCCACGATCACGGTCCAGTCGCCCACCCAGTAGCTGACCTGCTCAACCGCCCCGGGCAACGCCCTTTCGAGCGCGACCAGGAACGAGGGGCGCTCGAGATCGTCGGGCGGCGGCGGGTCGCTGGGGCCCTTGGGGGCCTCTGGCGGCGCTTTCGGCTTGGGCTTGGGCTTGGGCTTGGGCTTGACTGGCGGCGCCGCGGCGGCCGGCTTCGGAGCAACCGGCGCCGGCGCATCGTCGGCAGCCGTCGCCCGGTCGCCGGACGGCGTGTCAGGCGTGCTGTCGCCCGGTTTCGATTCGCCTGTCATCGTTGAGCTACTGGAACACAGCCTGCGTCTTCAGAGCGGCACGTCGACCGGCGCCAGCTACACCCACTCCAGCGCGCCCTTGCGCCACGCATACACGTAGCCGAGGACGAGGATGAAGAGGAAGACCAGCATCTCGATCAGCCCGAACAGGGCCAGCCGGTCCATGATGACGGCCCAGGGGAACATGAACACGGTCTCGACGTCGAAAATGACGAAGAGCATCGCAATCAGGTAGTAGCGGACGCTATAGCGATCACGCGCGTCTGTGACCGGCTCGATCCCACACTCGTAGGGCTCGAGCTTCACCTTGTTGTAGCGCGAAGACCGAATCAACGAGGTGAAGATCAGTGTGCCGACGGCAAAGCCGATCGCGACCAACACGAACAGCAACACGGGAATGTATGCATCAAACATCGACGGTCACTCTACAGCTAGACAAACCGACAGTGAGTCCCCCCCGACGTGCACGCGCCTCGATTCACCCGGAAAACTCGATGCGGCAGGGTTGGTCGCGGCCGATAGCTCGACCGTGCGGGCCGGAAAATCCGGGCTTTTTATAGCATGCGGCCCGAGGGGTGTCAAGAAATGCGCCGCCCGGAAGAAGCTGGCACGGGGTCTAGAATACCGGTGATTTCGGCTCATTCCCCCCGCGCGGTCACCCATGGCACCGCCAGCGGCGTCGCCGACCCATGAATCGCCGTACCGGGAGCCGCTCGAAAGGGATTCCAGCTATACTTTGTAAGAGGTTCATCCGCACATGCACCTGGCTCAGCGACGTCGTGAGATCACCGCGATTCGACTGCTGGCATTGCTAACCGTCGGCCTCATCGCTCCTGGCACGGCGTGGGCACAAAGCGGTGAGCGGTCGATGCTCGTCAGTGTTCTCGACTCGAGCGGGATCCCTGTCGAGGGGCTGGCCCCGTCGGATTTCGTGATCGAGGAGGACGGGACCGAGCGCGAAGTGCTGCGGGTCGAGCCGGCGACCACGCCGATGCAGCTCGCCGTGCTCGTCGACACCAGCGCCGCAGCCGCCTTTGCGACTGCCAACATCCGAGAGGGACTCGAGGCGTTCGTCTCCCGCCTCGATGAGGACCACGAGATCGCTTTGGTCACCTTCGGCAATCATCCGCGCATCCTGGTGGAATCGACCACTCAGATCGACCGGTTGCGGGATGGTATTGGACAGATCTTTGCCTTCCCGGACACCGCCGCTTATCTGCTCGACGCGCTGGTGGAGACAACCCGCGGCTTCGAGCGGCGGGAAGCGCAACGACCGGTCATCGTGGCGGTGACCAGCGACGGCATCGACTACAGCAGCCAGAGCGCCAGGCGGGCGCTCGAAGGGCTCCGGGCGAATCAGGTGGCGACCCACGTCATCGTGCTGCAGAACCAGGCGAACGCCGCGCTCCGCGCGTCAGCGATCGGCGGCGGCGGCGAAGTCGCAGACCAGCTGTATCAGCGGGATCTGATGCTCGAACAAGGACCCACGGAGACCGGCGGGCAGCGCCACGACCTGCTTGTGAGCAGCGCCCTGGTCGACACGCTCGATCGGCTGGCCAGCATTCTGACCAGCCAGTACGACGTCGTGTACTCGCGACCCACCAGCCTCATACCACCCGACGAGATCGTTGTGCGGATGCGGCGGGACGACCTGTCAGCCCACGGGACCCCGGTCAGGCAGTCTGGAGAGTAGTCACATGACCCGTTACCTACTCGGGCTCCTGGTCACGCTCGGTGTGGCGACCGCCTTCGCGCAACAACCGGACCAGCCGGCCTTCCGGGCCGGTGTCGATCTGGTCTCGCTCAACGTGACGGTCACCGACGGCGACAACCGATATGTCACCGATATCGAGGCAGAAGGCTTCCAGCTCTTCGAAGACGGCGCGCTGCAGGAGGTCACGTTCTTCACACGAACACCGCTGCCGATCGCGCTGGCGTTACTCATGGACACGAGCGCGAGCATGACCGAAAAGATGGCTACGGCGCAGGAGGCCGCAATCGGCTTCGCCGAGCGGCTACGCGCCGAGGATTTGGCGAGTGTCATCGATTTCGACAGCCGGGTCGACATCCTGCAGGACTTCACGAACTCCAGTGAACAGCTCAACACCGCAATCCGGCGGACCTCGGCGGGCGGGTCGACGTCGCTCTACAACGCCATCTACATCTCGCTCAAAGAGCTCGGGAAAATCGGCGCCACCACCGCCGACGAGATCAGACGTCAGGCGATCGTGATGCTCTCGGATGGAGAAGATACTTCGAGTCTGGTTGAATTCGAGGAGGTCCTCGAGCTCGCAAAGCAGTCCGACACGGTCATCTACTCGATCGGGCTCCGGTCGCGGGACATCCGGACGCGACGCGGGTTCCGCGAGGCCGACTTCGTGTTGCGGCAGCTCGCCCAGGAAACCGGGGGCCGGGCCTTCTTCCCGGAGCAGGTCGAGGACCTTCCGGCGATCTATCAGCGCATCTCGGACGAGTTGTCCAGTCAGTACACGCTGGGATACATCTCGAAGAACCCGCTACGAAATGGCCAGTGGCGCCGCATCGTCGTGCGTGTCGACCGTCCCAATGTAGCCGCCCGGACGAAGCGAGGCTACTACGGGCCGACCATCAACTGACCGGCGGACGGTCCGCGGCCACTCGATTCGCTCCCAGGACCGACTGATGAACATACTCCCGCTTCTGCTCTACATCGCCGCCGGCGTCGCCTACGCGATCTATTTTGCGCGACGGAGCCCTCAAGCGGGGCGCCTCGCCACGGCGTCACTGGCCGCCGCCGCGCTCATCCACACCTTTGTGGTCGGGATGCGGACCGTCGAGGTGGGTCAGCTGCCATTCGTGCCACTCCCGGCGACGATTTCGGCGTTCGTCTGGCTGCTCGCGGTCGCCTATCTCTATACCGAGGTCACCACCGACGAGCGGGCAATGGGTGTGTTCATCGTGCCGCTGATGGTGGTGCTCCAGAGTGTGTCGACCGTGAGCGACCGCGTCCTCGAGCCGGCCGCGGTGCTCGACAGTCCTATGTTCGCCGTGCACGTGTCGTCGCTCCTGTTTGCTTGCGCGGCGTTCGCGCTGGCGTGCGTGATCGGTATCACCTACGTGCTCCTCTTCAGGGAGCTCAAGTCCAAGCAGCTCGGTTTTTTTGCCGAACGGCTCCCCTCGCTGAAGGTGCTCGACACAATGAACGGACGCGCCGTCGGCATCGGCTGGCTGTTTCTGACCGCGGGGCTGGTGGTCGGAGCAGTGTGGCTATTGCAGCTGCAGCCGAATACCGCGGCGGACCCACGAGTCGCCGCGATGTCGGTCTTCGACCCGAAGATCTATGTGGCACTCCTGAGCTGGCTGGTGTACTCGTTTGCGATCTACGCCCGCCGCGCCATCGGTTGGAACGGCAAGCGGGCGGCCTGGCTCTCGGCGATCGGATTTTCGATCATCCTGCTGAACCTCGGACCGGTCGGATATTTCCTGACCGAGAGCCATAACTTCTAGAGGGCGCTGCCAGAAGTCAGGAGTCAGAAGACAGCAGTGGCTGGAGGGCTTCGCCGGCTTTCTTCGCGACACCACGTATGGATCTACTGTTGCTGGGCGTGAGTCACCACACGGCGCCGGTCGACCTGCGCGAGCGCGTCGATTTCTCGATGCGCGGCCTCAGCGAGGCGCTACGGGCGCTGTCGGAGTGCCCGTCTCCCGCCGAATCCGTGGTGCTGACGACCTGCAACCGTGCCGAAATCTACGTCGCCTGCACGGACACCGACACCTCACAGCGGGACCTGGCGCGCTTCATGAGCCGATTCCACGAGGTGCCGGAGCATGAGCTCGAACCGCATCTCTACACCCACACCGGCGGCGACGTCGCACGACACCTGTTCCGTGTGGCGGCGGGTCTCGACTCGCTTGTGGTGGGAGAGCCGCAGATCTTCGGACAGGTCAAGGACGCCTACGCCGTTGCGTCCAGCGAGCAGCGCACCGGCGCGTTGCTGAACAAGCTGTTCAGCTGGTCGTTTGCCGTCGGCAAGCGGGTGCGGGCCGACACCGGTCTCGGCGAGGGGGCGGTGTCGGTCAGCTACGCGGCGATTTCGCTTGCACGAAAGATCTTTGGCAGTCTGAAGGATTTGACGGTGCTCGTGGTTGGCGCTGGCGAAATGGCCGAGTTGACGGCCACGCATTTACAGTCGCAACAGGTGCGGCGGATCGCCGTGACCAGCCGGACGCGATCCCGGGCTGACGCACTGGCGCGCAGAGTCGACGGCACGGCGGTGGACTGGACGGCGATCGACGACGAGCTGCTCGAGGCCGACATCGTGGTGACCGCCACCGGCGCGGCGACACCGACCATCGGCGCATCCGCGATCGGTCGAGTCATGCGCGCCAGGCGCAACCGACCGCTGTTCATCATCGACATCGGTCTGCCACGCGACGTGGAGCCGGCCGCGGGCGAGCTCGAACAGGTGTTCCTCTACAACATCGACGATCTGCGCGCCATCATCAGCGAGAACCTCGCGCGGCGACAAGAACAGACCGCGCTGGCCGAAGCGATGATCTCTACCGAGGTCGATGCGTTCCTGGTGTGGCTGCGGTCACGCGGCACCATTCCGACCGTGGTGGCCCTGCGACGCCGGTTCGAGTCGGTCCGACAGTCCGAGCTGAAGCGGCTCGAAGCAAAGATGAACGGGCTACCCCCCGAGGCCCGCGCACGGGTCGAGGAGATCACCCGGCTCCTGGTCCAGAAGCTGCTGCTCACGCCAACCGAGCGGCTGAAGACGGCTTCCGACGACGCCACGGCCGCTCAGTATGCCGAGGTCATCACCGAGGTTTTCAGCTTGGAAGACTCACCGGCGGACCCGCCCGTCTCTGCACCGGCCGCCGGCAAGCGATCGCCGTCACGGTCGACGTCGAAGAGCACTGTCGCGTCGTGACGCCGCTCAGACTCGGCACCCGCGGGAGCGAGCTCGCGCTCTGGCAGGCCAACACGGTCGCCGGCGAGATTAGCCGCCGTAGCGGTCGCGAATGCGAGCTCGTGGTCATCACGACGACCGGGGACCGCCTCGCCGACGTCTCGCTGTCGACGGTCGGCGGCAAGCGGGTGTTCGTCAAGGAGATCGAGCAGGCACTCGCGCGCCGTGAAATCGACCTCGCGGTGCACAGCGCCAAGGACATGCCCGCCGACCAGCCCGACGGCCTCACGATCGCGGCCGCCCTCCCGCGCGAAGACCCGCGGGACGCGGTCGTCTTGTCCGCCGGCGACACACCGGGGCCGCATCGGCCCATTCCGGAGCTCGTGGCGGCGCAGGGCCCCGCCCCGCGAGTTGGCAGCGGCAGCGTGAGACGGGTTGCTCAGCTGAGGCGTCTACTGCCAACGGCCCAGTTTCGCCTCGTACGCGGGAACGTGGGCACCCGTCTCCGCAAGCTGGACGAGGGCGGATACGATCTCCTGATTCTCGCCGCCGCCGGGCTCAAACGCCTTGGGCTTGCCGACCGCATTTCTGCTACCGTCGATGTCGACGCCTGTGTGCCGGCGCCAGGGCAAGGCATCGTGGCGATTGAGACGCGCGCGGATGACCAGGACACGCTCGCCGCGCTGTCGCCCGTCAACGACGCGAACGCGATCGCCGCGTTGACGGCAGAGCGGGCGGTCGTGACGACCCTGGGTGGCGGATGTCAGGTGCCGATCGGGGCATTCGCCGAGACCCGGGACCACCACATCCATCTCCGAGCGGTGGTGGCGTCGCTCGATGGGTTACAGCTGTTGCGACGCGAGGGCACGCGGCCCATCGGGTCTGCACGGGCGCTCGGCGTGGCCGTCGCGGAGGGTCTGCTCGAAGACGGCGCGGGACCGATTCTGGAGGCGGCGCTGGAGAGCAACACCGGGGAGACAGGAGAGGCTTGATGGTTTCGCCGGCATCACCAGATCTCAGATGACCGAGGCACGGATCTTTCTCATCGGCGCCGGTCCGGGCGACCCTTCACTGCTCACGGTCAAGGGCCACCGATATCTGACCACGGCGGATGTCGTGGTATACGACCATCTCGTGCATCAACAGATGCTGAGACTCGTCCGACCCGACGCCGAGACGATCGACGTCGGACCGGCGGCGCCGCGGCCACTCGAACAGGATGCGATCTGCCTGTTGCTCGCCGAAAAGGCGCGGGAAGGCAAGACGGTCGCCCGCCTCAAATGGGGCGATCCCTTCGTCTTCGACAGCGGCGGGAAGGAGGCGCTGTTTCTCCACGAGCAGGGGCTGGGTTTCGAGGTGGTGCCAGGCATCCCATCCAGCATCGGGAGCCCGGCCTATGCCGGCATCCCGGTCACTTATCCGGAAGCGGGCGACACGCTGACGCTGGTCCGCGGACACGAGGGGGACACCAGCGTACCGCCCCGGGTGGCCTGGAGCCGCCTGGCCCGGGTCAAGGGCACCATCGTCACCTACGCGACCGGACCCCAACTGGCCGCGATGGTCAAGGCGCTACGACGCCACGGACGTCCGGCCAGCGAGCCGGCGGCTCTCATCTACCGCGGCACGCTCCCGAGCCAGCACACCATTCAGGGCACGTTGGAAGAGGTCGAAAAGCTCGTCAGCCGGCCGGCCCATCGCGAGGCCGCGGTGCTGGTCGTGGGCCGCGTCGCCGCGCTGCGGGATCACCTGCGCTGGTACGACGCACGTCCCCTGTTCGGCATGCGCATCGTCGTGACGCGGGCACGAGCGCAGGCCGCCGAACTGGTGACCCGACTTGCGCAGTTGGGCGCGGACCCGATCGAGGCGCCGACGATCCAGATTGTGCCGCCCGAGGACCCGGCACCCCTCGACGACGCGTGTGCTCAGATCGCCTCGTTCGATTGGGTGGTATTCACCAGCGCCAACGCGGTCTCGCACTTCATGCACCACCTGCTCGCGGGCCCCGGTGACGTCCGCGACCTGAAGGGCGTGCAGCTGTGCGCTGTCGGTCCGGCAACGGCGGAGGCCCTCGCGCGATACGGCATCACGATCGATCTGGTGCCGGACGAGTATCGCGCAGAAGCCGTCATCCGGGCACTCGGTGTGGATCGGGATTTGACCGGCAGTCGTGTGCTGCTCCCGCGTGCCGACCTCGCGCGGGATCTGCTCCCAGAGAAGCTGCGACGGGCTGGCGCCGACGTGACCGCGGTCATCGCCTACCAAACGGCGCCGGTCGACCTGGAAGCCGGCGGCGGTCCGGACATCTATCGGATGCTGCTCGAACAGCGCGTCGACCTCGTCACCTTTACGAGCGGGTCCAGCGTCAGGAACTTCGTCACAGCGCTCGGACCCGACCAGGCAGCCGACCTGCTCAAGCGGGTGGATGTCGCCTGCATCGGGCCGGTGACGGCCGACGAGGCCACCCGGCTGGACATCTCGACCACGATCATGCCATCCGAGTACACCGTGCCCGCGATGGTGCGAGCCATCGTGGAGCACGTGCAGGTACGCCGGCGCGACAAGGAAGGGGACAAACGGTGACGACAGACGTGGGACCGGCCTCCGACAAGAAAAAGGAATCGGTGGAGGAAGCCGACGGACTCGAGTTGATCCACCGGCCGCGGCGGCTACGCGCAACAGCGGCGACCCGAGCCCTGGTGCGAGAGACGCGGCTCTCGGCGGAGATGCTCGTCTATCCCCTGTTCGTCTGTGACGGCAGCGGTGTCCGACGCGAAGTTTCCTCGATGCCGGGGGTCCACCAGCTGTCGGTCGACGAAGCGGTACGGGAAACGGTCGCCGCCCGTGATGACGGGGTGCGGGCGGTGCTGCTGTTCGGGCTACCGGCACACAAGGACGAGACCGGCTCAGCGGCCGCCGATCCGACGGCGCCGGTACAGTCGGCGATTCGCGCCATCCGGGATCGGCTCGACGACGTAACGGTCATCACCGACGTCTGTCTGTGCGAGTACACGTCACATGGACACTGCGGCATACTCGACGGGGACCGGATCCTGAACGACGTCACGGTCGGTCGTCTGGTCGAGACCGCGCTCTCGCACGCCGAAGCTGGCGCACACATCGTGGCGCCCTCGGACATGATGGACGGCCGCGTCGGGGCCATGCGCCGCGAGCTGGACGGCCGCGGGTTCGAGGAGGTCGCCATCATGTCGTATGCGGCGAAGTACTGCTCCGCCTTTTATGGACCGTTCCGGGACGCGGCCGACTCGGCACCGGCATTCGGCGATCGCCGGACCCATCAGATGGATCCGGCCAACGTCGAAGAAGCATTGCGTGAAGTGGAGCTCGACCTCGAGGAAGGCGCGGATATCGTCATCGTCAAGCCGGCGATGCCGTATCTGGACGTGATTCGGCGGGTGAAGAGCACGTTTCAGCAGCCGACGGCTGGCTACCAGGTCAGCGGCGAATATGCGATGCTGAAAGCCGCCGGGCACAACGGCTGGATCGATGAGCCGCGGGCCATGATGGAAAGCCTGACCGCGATCCACCGGGCCGGCGCCGACATCATCATTACCTACTACGCGCGCGAGGCTGCCCGGTCGCTCGCCGGGCGCTAGCAGCCTGTGTCCCATGCGTATTCTCGTCACCGGCGGCTCCGGTTTCATCGGCTCCTACGTCGCCGAACGAGCTTCCGCTGCGGGCCACTCCGTTCGAGTGCTGGACAATCTCGACCCACAGGTGCATCCCAATGGCGTCGGGCGCCGCGTCTCGGCTGACGTCGAGTTCATCGAGGGCGATGTTCGTGATGGGACCGTCTGCGCACGCGCACTCGCGGAGGTCGACTGCGTGGTCCACTGCGCCGGCGCGGTCGGCGTCGGACAGTCCATGTACAAGGTCGAGCACTACATCGACGTGAACGTCCGCGGCACCGCGTCGCTGCTCGACGGCATCATTGCCAAGAGGGCCCACGGCGCTCGCCGAGCTGACGGACGATCGCTGCCACGGTTGGTGGTGCTGACCTCGATGACCGGATACGGTGAGGGACTCTATCAGCGCCCCTCCGACGGCGAGCAGGTGCGTGTCGAGGTACGCACGGAAGACGACATCCGGACAATGGGGTGGGAGCCCGTTTGTCCACACACCCACGAACCACTGGTCCCGGTCCCGACGCCGGAAACGGCCGCCCTGCTCAGCCGCAACGTGTATGCGTTGTCCAAGCGATACCAGGAAGAGCTCGCCCTGACGCTGGGCGGCGTGTATGGCTTCCCCGTCGTCTGTCTCCGCCTCTTCAACGTGTATGGACCAGGGCAGTCGCTGAGCAACCCCTATACCGGTGTCATTGCGATCTTCCTGAGCCGTCTCTTGGCTGGGCAGCCCCCGATGGTCTACGAAGATGGGCGCCAAAGCCGTGATTTCATATCCGTGCACGACGTGGCCGACACGGTCGTCGGTCTGCTCGAGTCCTCCGCTGCCGACGGCGAGGTCGTCAATATCGGTAGCGGAATCCCTCGTGCCATCGGCGACATCGCCGTGACGCTGGCACGGCTGACCGGACGCGAAGACGTGGTTCCCGAGATCACAGAGCGGTTTCGGCGAGGCGATGTCAGGCACTGTCTCGCCGACGTCACGCGTGCACGCGAACGGTTCGATTTCACGCCGAAGGTCGCGTGGGAGGAAGGGCTCGCCGAAGTCGTAGCCTGGGCGACGTCGGCGCGAGCCGACGATCACTCGGCCCAGGCAGAACGTGAGCTTCGCGACCATCAGTTGCTGAGCGACGACCGGATCAGACCCGAGGCCAGACGACAGTGAAGCGCGCGCTGATCACGGGAAGCAGCGGTCTCATCGGCTCCGAGGCGGCGACGTTCTTCGACGCCCGCGGATGGACCGTCTGCGGTGTCGACAACAACATGCGGCTGCACTTCTTCGGTCCAGACGGGGACACCTCCTCGAATCTCGAGCGGCTTCGACGGACGACCCGCCGGTTCAGCCACGAAGACCTGGACATCCGTGACCGTGAGGGCCTTGCGCAGCTGGTCGAGCGCGTGCGGCCGGCGCTCATCGTTCACTGTGCGGCCCAGCCTTCGCACGACCTGGCTCAAGCGCGGGTGTTCGACGATTTCGACATCAATGCCGTCGGGACACTCAACCTCCTCGAGGCCGCTCGTCACACCTGTCCGGACGCCCCGTTCATCTTCATGAGCACGAACAAGGTGTATGGCGATGTCCCCAACGAGTTGCCGTTGGTGGAGCTGCAAACTCGATACGACTACGCCGATGTTTCCGATTACCATGGGATTGCTGAGACGTGTCGAGTGGACGGGTGCCTCCACAGCCTGTTCGGGGCCTCGAAGCTCGCGGCCGACATCATGGTCCAGGAGTACGGTCGCTATTTCGGCATGCCGACGGTCTGCTTTCGGGGCGGCTGCTTGACGGGAGGATCCCATGCGGGTGCGGAGCTGCATGGGTTTCTGGCCTACCTGGCTCTGGCGCTCGTCGAAGGGCGCCCGTATCGCATCTACGGCTATCAGGGGAAACAGGTGCGCGACAACATCCATGCGCATGATGTCTGCACTGCGTTCGAAGCATTTTACGAGAACCCCCGGGTCGCCGCCGTCTACAACCTCGGCGGTGGACGTGCCAACAGCGTGTCCGTGCTGGAGGCCATCAGCAGGCTCGAAGCGGTGACTGGCAGGTCGCTCGAGGTGACCCACGTCGACCAGCCACGCCGCGGAGACCATATCTGCTACATCAGCGACCTGCGCCGCTTCCAGGAAGACTATCCTGCCTGGGAGATCACGCGCACGTTAGACGACATCCTCGAGGAGCTCGGCCGTTGCCAGATGAACACGGCGTGACGCTGTCGGTGGTCATCCCGGCACGCAACGAAGCCGGAAACATCGGCAAGACGCTGGACGAGCTCACTGATCGATTGACGCGTGAGGGCCTGGTCTACGAGGTGATCGTCGTCGACGACGGGAGCAGCGACCAGACGGTCGACGAGGTCCGGACTCGTCGCGCGCGAGACCCGGCGATACGCCTCGTGACGAACGACGGTCCGAACGGCTACGGTCACGCGGTTCGCCGGGGGCTCGACGTGTTCACGGGCGCAGCCGTCGCGATCGTGATGGCGGACGGCTCTGACGACCCGGAAGATCTCATTCGCTATTACGAAATCCTGCGGGACCGCGCCGAGTGCGCATTTGGATCGCGGTTCATCCCAGGCAGCCGGGTGCAGGACTACCCGCGGCTGAAGCTCGTCATCAACCGCGCGGGCAACCTCTTCATCCGGCTGCTGTTCGGGCTCCCGTACAACGACGTGACCAACGCGTTCAAGGCCTTCCGGGCGAACGTGATCCGCGGGTGCCGCCCGTTCCTCTCGCCCCACTACAACCTGACGGTGGAGCTGCCGCTCAAGGCAATCGTCCGCGGCTATTCTTACGAGGTCGTGCCGATCGCGTGGCGGCAGCGATCGACGGGCGAGTCAGGTTTCCATCTTCGAGAGATTGGAAGTCGTTATCTGTTCATCGTGCTCTACCTGTGGCTGGAGAAGCTTCTCACCAGAGGCGACTACCGACGTCCTGCCGGCGAGGGGTTCGTCCGCTGGCCGGAGCACACATCGGTCTCGGAGGAGGGGAGGTCCGATGGGCGGAGGTAACCAGCGGACGGCACGCCGCGTCGGTCTCATCTCGCTCCTGGTCGCTGGTCTGGCCGGGCTCGGCGTCGCCGTGCACCTGCTGACACGCCCGGCCGACTCGCTCCCGCGCACCGACTCCGCCGCCTATCGCGACACGGTGCGGCTGTTCTACCGGGGGCTCGCGTCGCTCGAGGTTGGTCTCCTCGTAGAGGCGACGGCGCAGTTCGACCGCGCGGCCGAGCTGGCTGCGAACGAGCCCGCCATTCCCGCCAACCTGGTGGTGACCCACCTCCGACTCGGCGACGACGAGACGGCGGCAGCCTACCTCGCAGCAGCCAGCGACCTCGCGCCGCAGAATGCGGACATCGCGTTGCTGGCCGGATTGCTCGAGCGCTTCGGCGGCCGCTTCGAAGCGGCGTCGGCACAGTTTCGCAGTGCGGTCGAGCTCGACACCGACAACCTGCACGCTCGCTTCGCGCTCGCCCGAGAGCTCGCGCAGCTTGAAACCGAGACAGACCGCCTCGAAGCGCAGCAGTTGCTCGAGGCGATTCTCGAGCGTCAACCGGACAATTTGGCGGTGCTGCTCGAGCGGGCGGTGGTGGCGGCCGCGCGCACCGATGGGGCGGCGCTTCTCGACACGGTTGGCCGCCTCGAGGCGGCCTCTGACGGCTGGCCGCAGGCTGCGCTGGCGCAGCTCGACACCCTGTCTCAGGCCACAGAAGACGGGGCGTTCCCACAGGCCGGCACTGCCACCGCCCTGATGCGAAACGTGCTCGTACGTCTGGGCGCGTTCCAGGACAGTCTCGCGGCGGTGACGGTCGACGCCGAGCTGGTCGCGGAGCCGTTCGACCGCTTCCTACGCTTGCCCTCCCCG
>JASLOY010000021.1:0-3336 GCA_030745255.1 Vicinamibacterales bacterium | reverse complement strand
CCGACATCCACGGCTTCAGCCCCAGACGAGACACTGGCCTACTTTGTCGAGCCGTTGAATGACACCAACGCCGACGCCGTGTCGGCGCTTGCGATTCTCTCGTCGCCCACCGACGAGGCCCCAACGGTGTTCGCCACCGATGGGCTCCAACTGCAGCAAGTCGGTGCACCGGACGTGGTCGCCTCGTTTCCGGGTGACGCCGCCGGCTCGCCGCCCTCGGCCCACGGCATGCTGGCGTTGGACTGGAACAACGACTTCCGACCGGATCTCGCCCTGATCGGCGCCGGCGGACTGCGGCTGCTCGAGCAGACGCCAGACGGCACCTTCACTGCTGTCATCCCGACGGGCGCGCCGGAACCGTTCGACACGACCGCGAGCGGCTTTGGCGCGTGGGCGGCTGACATCGAGATGGATGGTGACCTCGACCTGGTACTTGGCCCGACGGATGGGGCACCGCTGGTCATGCGGAACAACGGCGACGGGACCTGGCTCGAGCTGCGGCCTTTTGCCGACCTGACAGGTCTCCGGGCGTTCGTCTGGGGCGATCTTGACCTGGACGGCGACCCGGACGCGGCGCTCCTCGACGGCGGCGGCCGGCTCCGTCCCTTCGAGAACCAACAGGCTGGCGAGCTCCAGCCCTGGAACGGCCTCGATCTCCAGACCGGCGTGATCGGGCTCGTCTTGGGCGACATGAACGCCGATGGCCTGCTGGATCTCGTGACGCTCGACACCACGGGTGCGATTCAGCGGATCGCCAGGCAGGGTGACGAGTGGGAGTCTGAAACCGTCGCCGCCTGGCCTGACTTTCCGGTCGGGACCGCGGCCGGGCTTCACCGACTGTATCTGGCGGATCTCGACAACAACGGGGCGAACGACCTGGTGGCGTCCGGCCCCACCGGCACACGCATCTGGCTGGGGGACGAGCAGTCGGTCCTGCGACCGTCTTCCCCCGCGCCCGACGCCGAGGTATTCGGTGTTGTCGACCTCGACGCGGATGGCCGACTTGACCTGGTCGGGCTCCAGGACGGACGGCCCGTTCGGATGCTCGGACGCGGTGAGGCCGACTATCACTGGCAGGTGGTCCGACCACGGGCCCTGCAGGCGGCCGGCGACCAGCGGATCAACTCCTTTGGTGTCGGCGGCGAGATCGAGATACGGTCCGGACTGCTGGTCCAGAAGCAGCTCCTGACCGGCGCGCCGGTGCACTTCGGTCTGGGTTCGCACGAGCAAGTCGAGGTGACGCGCATCGCCTGGCCCAACGGTGTCGTCCAGGCCGAGTTCGATGTCGGCAGCGACCAGCAGATCGAAGCCGAGCAACGACTCAAGGGTTCCTGTCCCTGGCTGTTCGCCCATGACGGCGACGGCATGCAGTTCGTGACCGACTTCCTCTGGCGGTCGCCACTCGGCCTCCGGATCAACGCGCAGGACACGGGCGGCATCAGCCAGACGGAGGATTGGGTGCGCATCCGCGGCGACCAGCTCCAGGCGACGGATGGTGAATACGACCTGCGGATTACCGCGGAGCTCTGGGAAACCCATTTTTTCGACCACGTCTCGGTGATGGTCGTCGATCATCCCGCAGCGGTCGAGGTGTTCGTCGACGAGCGGTTCGCGCCCCAACCGCCTACGCTGGCGCTGTATCCAACCGGACCACCGCAAGCGGTGCGACAGGCGTGGGACGACGCGGGACGCGACGTGACCGAGGTGGTCGGCACACAGGACGGGCGATACGTGGCGACGTTCGAACGTGGCGCCTACCAGGGTGTCACGCGCGACCACTACGTGGAGCTCGAGCTCGAGGGTGCGGCGTCCGGGCCGGAGCCGCGCTGGCTCCTCGCCCATGGCTGGGTCTACCCCACCGACAGCAGCATCAACGTCGCCATCGGTCAGGGCCGGCACCCGGCGCCGCGTGGTGTGGCGCTCGAGGCATTGACCGAGAACGGTGAGTGGGTCACGGTGCACGCCGACCTGGGGTTCCCGTCTGGCAAGAACAAGACGATGGTGATCGATTTGAGCCCACTGAGTCAGGCGCCCTGGACCGGGTGGTCTCGGCGTCTCCGCCTAAGAACAAATCTGGAGATCTACTGGGACTGGCTCACCGTCGCCACTGACGCTGCCGCTGAGGACGCGCCGCTGCGGACAAGGCGGCTGCAGCCCAGCGTCGCCGATCTTCAGCATCGGGGCTTCTCCCGCACGTCCGACGCCGGCCCGCGCGGACCGGAAGTACCCCACTACGACGAGATCGCCAACACCGGGCCCCGGTGGCGCGACCTCACCGGATACCACACGCGGTTCGGCGATGTGCGCGAGCTGCTCGCCAAAGTCGACGACCGCTACCTGATCATGAACGCGGGCGACGAGCTGCGGCTCAGGTTTCCGGCGCCTGACCCGCCACCGGCCGGATGGCAGCGCGACTTCGTGCTCATTGGTGACGGCTGGGTAAAGGACGGCGACTACAACACCGGCTTTTCGAAAACCGTCCTCCCGCTGCCATCGCACGACGAATCCGACTACGACACCGCGCCCGGCAACCTGGAGGCCGACCCGGTGTATCGGCAACATCCGGACGACTGGCGGACCTACCACACGCGCTACGTCACACCGGTAGCGTTTTTGCGCGGCCTGGCCCGACCCTAGCGGCCCGTGGTGAAAGTCGCCGTTGCAGTCGACCGGCGCTACATCCCGGAACGACGGCGTTGAGCTTCTGGCTCAGCGGGGTCCGGGTTCAAGTTTGAACCGCAACAGTGACTATGCCTCATAAAAGCATTCCTCCGGCGTTCGATAGCCCAGCCGTTTCCTGGGGCGAGTGTTGAGGCAGCGGGCGAGGGCGTCGCAGTCGCGCTGGGTCAGGCCGGCCAAGCTCGATCGTTTGGGGAGGTACTGCCGCAGGAGCCCATTGAGGTTCTCGTTCGTCCCGCGCTCCCACGCGTGATACGGGGTCGCGAAGTAGAACGTGACGCCGGTCGTGGCTTCGACGGCGGCATAGTCGTGGAACTCGGAGCCATTGTCCGCCGTGACCGTCTGGAACTGGCCGGGCGCCCGCCGGATCAGCCACCGGAGGCGTCGGGTCATGCCGCGACTGCTGCGATCGGCCAGCTTCCCAAGCATGGTAAACCCGGTCTTGCGTTCCACCACCGTCACGACACAGTCCTTCGGGCCCACACCCACCACCGTGTCGACCTCCCAGTGCCCGACGGTGGCGCGGGCCTCGACGGTGGCGGGCCGTTCGGAGATGTGCCGTTTGCCCGCCAGCCGCCCCCGGCCATCGTGGCTCCCCCGGCGTTTGCGGCGTTGCTTGGCCGCGCTGCGTAAGTGGCGATACAACTGGCCGCCGTG
>JASLOY010000219.1 GCA_030745255.1 Vicinamibacterales bacterium | reverse complement strand
AAGCCGGAGTCGATCACCATCGACTCGCCGGTGGGCGAGACGGCCAGGGTGGCGGCGCCGCCCTCGACGTCGACCCAGTAGATGTCGAAGGTCGATGGCTGGGCGGTGGCCATCTCGGCCACCGCGCACACGACGCCCGCGAGCCAGACGGCGCGGACGGCACGTTTCAGCATGGTCGCCTCTCCTATTCCGGCAGCGCAAAGACGAATAGGTTGTTGCCCGAGCTGGGACGCAGCTCGGGGGTCAGCCCCATGAAGTGCGAGGCGGTGCCGCCCGAGCCGGTCGCGACCGCCACATACTGGCGTCCGTCGACCGCGAAGCTGATCGGAAACCCGCTGACGGGCGATCCCAGGTTGACCTCCCACAACATCTCGCCAGTCTCCTGGCTGAACGCCCGGAACCGTCCGTTCACGTCGCCGCCAAACAGTAGCCCCCCGCCGGTTGCAACCAGCGACATCGTGGCCGCGCGCTGCTCGTAGAGCCACTCGGTCTCGCCCGTCTCGGCCGAGATCGCGCGGATGGTGCCGACGTTCTCGGTGCCCGGCGCGACTTGGTGACGGTAGGCGATGGCGTAGGTCGCCGAGCGGCTTTCGGTCCTCCCCGCCGGGGTCGACTCGTCGAACTCGGTGGTCGCCATCATCCGCGCGCAGGTCTGGCGCAGCGGCATGTACATTGTGTTGGTCAGCGGGCTGTAGGCGCCCGCCTCCCAGTCTTTGCCGCCGTTCCAGGTCGGGCAGGCGAAGACCTGCTGGCCGGGCCGGTTGAAGACCACTTCGGCATTGGTCGAGACCGCGCCGGTCGCGCCGTCGATGCCGCTGATGACGTTCTGGGTCACCGTGGGCGTGGCCCAGAGAAACTCGCCGGTCTCGCGGTCGAGCGTGTAGACCACCCCGGTCTTGCCAGGAATGCCGGTCATCACCTTCCGCGTCTCGCCCGGCTGGATGCGGGTGTTGATCCAACTCACCGCCGAGGCGTCCGGAGCCACCGCGGTGTCCACAAGGATCCGCTCGAACGGATGGTCGAGATCCCAGTGGTCGTTCAGGTGCTGGTAGTACCAGCGGATCTCGCCGGTGTCGACATCGAGGGCCAGCGTCGAGTTGTGGTAGAGGTGCGTGTTCTCGATGCCGCCCAGCATGAACTTCGGGGCCGGCGAGGTCACCGACGTCCCCTGGTAGATGAGCCGCAGCTCAGGGTCGTAGCTGGCCGGCATCCAGCTGCCGACGTGGATCCGCTGCTCCCACGGCACGCCGCCCCAGGTCTCGTCGCCCGGCTCGCCCGGTCGAGGAATGGTGCTGCGCCGCCACACTTCCTGGCCGGTGCGCGCGTCGTGCGCGATGACGACGCAGGTCTCCGGCCCGCCCATCGGCCGGCAACTCCGGCCTGAGATCGCCTTGCCGTCGGCGATGATCGGCCCCGAGCTGTGTCCGGCCGGATTGACCTGATAGTCGAAGATCTCGGTCTCCCAGACCACATCGCCGGTGACCGCGTCCAGCCCGAGAAAGAAGTCGTCGTCGGTGGTGTTGACGATGAACCGGTCGTAGATGGCGATGTTCCGGTTCCCGCGCGCGTTGCCCCCCACCATCTCGTAGACGTCGTCGGGCAGATCGCGTTGATAGGACCAGATGAGGTCGCCCGTCGCCGCGTCGATCGCCTCGATCGCGTCGGACGACTGCGGCATGTAGAGCACCCCGTCGTAGGCGAGCGGCGTCCCCTCCATCCGCCCGGTGGCCATCGCCCGGGTCCAGACCATCCGGAGGTCGCCGACGTTCTCGGTGGTGATCTTGTCGAGCGGGCTGTAGCCCCACCCGTCGGTGGTGCGCCGCCAGCTCAGCCAGTCGTCGTCGGACGGATTCGCCAGCATCGCGTCGGTGACCGGCGTGAAGTCGCCGCCGGCCTGCGCGCGGACGGGCGCCGGCTGCGAGAGAGCCGAGAGCGTTGTGAGCATCACAATGCCGGCCGCCGTCGCCAGAACCGATCCCGAACCATCGGACATCACATGCATCGCACCGCTCCTTGTCGCCGGGATTCTACTCGCTGGTCGGATCCAATGTGGCGCAGGCCTTCAAGCCTGCGAGGCCGGGCGGTGTCCCATGGCAACTACCAGGTCGTCGAGGTCGCTACGGCAGGGTAAACGCCAGGACGGTGTTTGACGCGATAACCGCCACATACTGCGTGCCGTTGACTTCATATGTCAGCGGGCTCGAGCGAATCGTGCGCCCCGCATCGTAGTGGAACAGCTGCTCTCCGGTTCCGCTGTGAAACGCATAGAACCCGCCGTCCTCGGTGCCTTGAAAGATGAGGTCGCCGGCCGTTGCCACGCTGCCGCTCGAAGCACCGAAGGTGATCGCCGGCAAGACCTGCTGCCACACGTCCCTCCCGCTGGCCGGCTCGTAGGCGGTCAGTGTCATGGACGGTGGGAAGGCCGGTATCCGGTCGATTTCCGTGAAATTCTTCGCGTGCCCGCCGCCTTCCCCCAGCTTCAGACTGTCGCCAAGCGGCTTGACGAGGAGCGACACACCGGCGTTCTTGCCGGTGACGTAGAGCAGACCGGTCCTGGGGCTGAACGACGGCGACCCGAAGCTCGAGCCGCCGTGCGCCACGATGTAGTGCTCGTCGGTCGAGTAAGGCGTGTACATCTGTCGCGCCTGCGCCTGCAGCTCAGGATCGTCGAGATCGAGATACGTCGCACAGAACGGCGTCAGCGGCACGCCGGCGGCGTTGTGTGGAATCGGCTGGGTCGGATAGACGACCTCACCCGGCACGTTCGTCTCGGTCGGCACGAGCGTCTCGACCATCGGGTTGATCGGCTCGCCCGTCTCGCGGTGCCACAGATAGAGCAGACAGTTCTTGCCGGCCGCGCCGATGCCCTTGATGGTCTCACCGTTGCGCGTGACGTCGAAGAGGACCGGGCCGGTGATGTTGTCCCAGTCCCAGAGGTCGTGATGAATCGTCTGGTAATGCCACCTGAGCGCACCGGTTTCGAGATCGAGCGCGATCGTCGAGTTGGTGAACAGGTTCGCTCCAGGCCGGGCCGAACCATCGTATGGGGGGTTCGGATTGGCAGTGTTGAAAAAGAGCAGTCCCAGCTCGACGTCAATCGCCGGTTGGGTCCAGATGCCCGCCCCGACCCGCTTCCCGTCGCCCCACGTCGGGTCGGCAAGCTCCCAGCCCTCGTCCTGCGGGCCCTGCGGTATCGTGTTGAACACCCACTTGATCGCTCCGGTGTCGGCGTCGGCGGCCACCACGAGTCCGCCGGGGATGTTCCCTTCCGAGATCGCGGAAGCGGCATACAGGGTGTTGTCGTAATAGGCGGGCGAGCTATTCATCCGGTAGTTGAGCGACGAGGCATCGAAGCCTGGCGGATAGACGTCCGGGTACTTTTGCTCGAGTGCCAATCCGAAAACCGGCAGGACGCCGCCATCACCGAAGCTCTCGACGAGCGCCCCCGTCTTCGCGTCGGCCGCGACGAGCTTGTCGCCGTGGTAGGAGTAGATCGTGCCGTCGGCGTACAACGGACCGCGCACGACCCCACCACTGACGCCATCGACCTCCAACCTCCACACCTCGTCCCCGGTCACCGCGTTGATGGCGAGCACCGTCGCGCCGGAGTGGACGTACATCAGGCCGTCGACGACGAGCGGGGTCACCTGGCCAACGCTGAGCCCGGCCGGCACGTCGAACGACCATCGACGCTGGAGCTGACCGACGGTCGTTGTGTTGATCTGGTCGAGCATCGCAAACCGCTGGTTGTACGGGTCCAGATTGTGACTCGCCCAGTTCGCCTGGCTGCTGCCCGCGGTGATCGCGGGTGGCTCCCCTGTCCGGGTCGTCCGGCCCTGCGCCTCGGCGCTCACCGGATGAATGCCACAGAAAGCCACGACGGCGATCGCCGTGATCACCACCGAGACACGTCGGGTGTCGAGCACTCTCATCGGTCTTCTCTCTTTCGTCCCGAGTGTCGGTCGGACTCGAGAAGGATGTGTCGCCGAGGTCCAGCCGATTATACCTGTCCGGCGTCAGGGTCTCGACGGGGTGCAGCGGGACGACGCAAGACCGATCCGACGAGCAGAGCGGCGCCGGTGTGTCGCGTTGGGTAACGTGCCCACTGTCACGTGTCCATCAAGGGGCGTATGATCTGCCAAGAACACCACACCCTGGCATTCGGGACGAGGCATAGACCATGCGGGCAGCCACGACATCACCTGACGACCAACTGCGCAGCCGACACCGGGCGCCGATCGTTCCCGCCTTGATCCTGACTGTGGGGCTTTTGACTCCCGGGACTGCCAGCGCGCAGGGCGACTGGGAAAAGCTGCCCGACATGCCGGTGGAAAAATGGGAGCCAGGCACCGTCGTGCTGGACGACAAGCTCTATCTGTTTGGCGGGTATACCGAGGGAGTCCGGTCGAGCAAGCTCTCCCACGTTTTTGATCCACAGGACAACAGCTGGACCCGGATTCAGGATCTACCCAGTGCCATCACCCACATGAACATGGTGCTCGACGGCCGAACCGTGTGGTTCGCCGGCGGCTACAAGGACGGCTACAAAGGACACACGATCGCCGAGGTGTGGAGCTATGACATCGACGGCGACCGCTATACCGCGGCGCCGTTGCTGCCGGAGACACGCGGCGGCGGGGGCCTCGCGCTCGTGGGGCGCCAGCTGCACTACATGGGGGGCGTCAAGGCGGACCGCGACACGGATGCTCCCGACCACTGGGTGCTCGACCTGGACGAGTGGGCGCAGGGTGCGGCGCAATGGACGAACGCCGCGCCCATGCCCGTACCGCGCAATCAGTTCTCGTGCGTGACGTTCGACGGAAAGATCTACGCGATCGGTGGCCAGTTCCATCACGACAGCGAACAGCTCGACCAGGCCCGGGTCGACATCTATGACCCCGACACCGACAGCTGGAGCAGCGGCCGGCCTCTGCCGAAAGGACACTCGCATGCCGAGGGCGGAACGTTTGTCCACGACGGTCGGATTTTTGTGGTCGGAGGTCACACCACTAAACCAGGCGAGAGCAAGCAGGTCGATCCAGACGTTCTCGCGCTCTCCCCTGGCGGAGAGTGGGAGTTGGTCGCGACCCTCCCCATGCCGCTCTCCTCACCCGCGGCGGCCATCATCGATGGCCGTCTCTACGTGGCCGGCGGCTCACCCGGCTCGAGTGTCGTGCAGGCCGACATGTGGGTCCGAACCGCCCCCTGAGACACGCCCTGATCGCTCAGCCTGGTAGACACTGGGGCCAGCCAACGGCGGATCACTCCGTTCGAGACGCAACAGCTCGGCTCGAGCCTCGGTCAGACAGGCCCCGTCATCTTCGACCGCGTCCATGAATGGTGCACGCCGGACCGCCTCCTGCCACGGCGGCGACGACGACGCGTGGTCCCGCAGATGGTGCATCAGCTTCAGCGTGCGGAATCCATCGAACCAGTCGTGCAGGTGACGAAGCCGTGCCCCCGAATCCGGAGCCTGCGCGCTGATCCTGCGCCAGGCATCGCGGGCACCCTGTGCCTCGAGGAAAGACCTTACCGGAGGACCCATGGCAGAGAGCAGCTCGGAGACCGCCGGCCCGGCATCCGTCTGCCCCAAATCGAATCGCTGGCGGGATAGACATTGAATCCCTTGCGTGACCTCCCGAACGGCCGCGAAACAGTCGGGGTGATACAGCGTGCACGCGGCGCCACGAGCCAGCTTGGCGCTTTCAGAACCGGTGCCGAACGGCACACGCTGGGACAGGCGGCTGTGAAGCCGAACCGGTTCGCCCCGTAGAGACGCCACGGGCCGTAGCTTGCTCAATTTGCCAAGGAGGTAGAAATCCTCTCCCGCCCTGCGCTTGGGCACGCCCCGGACCAGGGCATAACAGAGCGCATGCACCACCATGGTGCTGCCCACGGTGTGAAACGCGTAGGGCGAGTGTGCCCACCGGAGCCCACGCTGGATATACCGAAGCCGAATCTCGTGCAGCGCCGTGGCGCGATCGATGTCACGTCGACCGCCTGGCTCGTGCCAAAACGGAAACACCGCCGCCGAGCACCCTGGCGCAAGCTCGGCGACGCGGAGGAAGTAGTCCTCTGGCAGGCAGGCGTCGGCATCCGTCATCGCAATGAACGGGTGGCGCACCTGGCCGGCCGCGATGAGCTCGAGGGCCACGTCTGCGCCAACCTTGCGAGCCAGACCAACGCCCTGACGTGACGGCAATTGACGACCGACCGTGAATCGATCGACCACGAGCACGCTCAGACTGGCATCGTGACCGAGCCATGCACCGGGTCCGAGCTCGCGCAGCGCAAACCGCACGCTGAGCTGACGAAAGCAGTCCGCGTTCGACGCGTGATCCGTTGCGGGCGCCCCGGCTCTGCCGTTGAGCACGACAACAACCAGCACGCGGCCCGCTTGCTTCGCGGCGACTC
>JASLOY010000218.1:6208-6468 GCA_030745255.1 Vicinamibacterales bacterium | reverse complement strand
GGCCACGCTCATGCCGTCGCGCAGCACCGTCACACGATCGGCCAGCCGGCGGATCTCATCCAACCGGTGCGAGATGTACAGAATCGCCGTGCCCTCGCGTTGCAATTGGGCCAAGGCGGCAAACAGCTTCTCGGCATCGGCGTCGGTCAGCGCCGCGGTCGGTTCGTCGAGGATGAGCAGCGTGCACGGCTGGCTGAGCGCCGCCACGATCTCGACCATCTGCTTCTGGCCAATCCCCAGGCTGGACATCGGCTGGTTGG
>JASLOY010000218.1:0-6198 GCA_030745255.1 Vicinamibacterales bacterium | reverse complement strand
CCGTCAGCCCCAGGGTGTCCAGTAGCGGGCGCGCATCGCGCGCCAGGTCGTCGCGCTTCAGCCAGCCCCACCGGTGGGGCAGGGCATCAATGAAGATGCTTTCGGCCACCGTCAGGGTGTCGACGGTCGTGAGGTCTTGCAGCACGGTGCGGATGCCGCGCTCACTGGCTTCGCCACGGGTGGCCGGCTGCAAGGGTCGCCCCGCCAGGGACATGGTGCCGCCGCTGGCTCCAGTCAATCCCGAGATGATGTTGACCAGGGTGGTCTTGCCGGCGCCGTTTTCGCCGATCAGCCCGTGGAGCTCCCCCGCCTGGATGTCCAGATCGACACCGAGCAGCACCGGGACCTCGTAGCTCTTGCGAATCCCGCGCGCTTCGAACAGCCGCCGGCCATCATTCATTGCACGGTGTCCGCGGTGATCAGCGTGACCTCGGTCTCCAGATCGACGGGCTCTTGCGTCTCGTCCAGGATGGCCAACGCGTGCTCGATGCCGTTGACGGCGATCTCGTCAGCGTGTTGGTCCACGGTTGCCAGCACCGACCCGTCCTCGACCAGCGTCCTGACCGCCGAGATGTTGTCGAAGCCGACGACCCTGACGCTGCCCTCCTTGCCTGCCGCCCTTACGGCGGCCACCGTGCCCAGCGCCATGCTGTCGTTGGCGCACAGCAACGCGTCGAGGTCGGGGTGGGCGAGCAGCAGCGACGCGGCAACCTGGTTGGCGCGGTCCATTTCCCAGTAGCCGGATTGGGATGCCACGACCGTCATGCCGGCTTCATTCATCGCGTCTTCGAAGCCCAACCGGCGCTGGATGGCGTTGAACGCACCGGGCGCGCCCTCGATGATCGCCACTTCGTCGCCCCTGTTCAGTGTCCTGGCCAGGACATCGGCCGCCTGTCTGGCGCCGCCGCGGTTGTCCGGGCCGACGAACGGGATGTTGAGGTCGCGTTCCGCTAACGCGTCCTCGTCCAGCCGGTTGTCGATGTTGACCACCGTGAGCCCGGCCTCGACCGCGTGGGCCGCCGCGGCCACCAGCGCTCTCGAATCTGCCGGCGCCAGCACAAGAGCTTGGGCGCCACGCGCCACCATCTGTTCGACCAGATCGATCTGCCGCGCGACGTCCAGTTCGTTCTTGATGCCCTCGGCGAACAACTCGTAGCGCGCTGGGTCCTGCGCCTGGTGCGCCCGCGCCCCGTCTTCCATGGTCTGAAAGAATTCATTGGCCAGTGACTTCATCACCAGCGCCACTTTCGGGCGGCTGTCGGCCGGGGACGCGGCGGCGTCGCCGGCCGGCGCGGCGGAGTTGTCTGGGTTCTCCTGACAGGCGATGGCGCCCGCCAGCATGAGCGTCACCACACCAATCGTCGCTCGTCGGATGTTTGTCATTGGGGTGTCAACCCTCGACCGGCGTGTCCTCGGACTCGGCGCCGTAGACGACGATCGCCTCCAGCGTCACCTGTGCGTGTTCGGTCGGGTTGACCAGCCGCACCTCCGCCTCATGCTCGCCATCGGGTAGCGCGAACTTCCAGAACAGATAGAACCGGCGCGTGGTGAACGCGGTCGGCCACTCGGCGGTTTCCACCAGCTCGCCATCCACGTAGAGCTCGGCGGTGAACACGTGGTCCTCGCCCTCGGTCGAGGCGTTGCCCAGCAGCGCGAATCCCACGCCGTCGAACTCGAAGCGGTAGGTATCGGACAGCACGACCGGCTGGTTCCGGTCACCGTCGGTGACGGCCAGCTGACGACGCTCGCGGGCAACGTGATTCTCGAAGGCGTCTTCGAACGGAACCTGGTTCGGCTCCTGCACGTGTATCGTCACCGTGTCGTCGTCGGCCTGCCCGCCGCCCCGACGAATCATCTCGAGCGCATGCTGGTAGGACATCTCGTACGCATCGTCGAGTGAGATGGTCGTGTAGGCGAAGTCGAGGCCCTCGACGTCTTCCAATCCCTGCTTCCAGAAGTCCGGTATGCCCTCATATCCGTAGATGGTGCCGAGAATCCCGGCCGCCGACGCCGGATTGCAGTCGGCGTCGTCGCCGGCGCGGGTCGCGATCTCCAGGGTGCGGGAAAAATCGCCATCGCCGTACAGCAATCCCAGGGCGACCCAGGCCGCGTTGATCTTCGCGTCGATGTTGAACGGCGACATCAAGCCGCGCGGGCCGAGGTCGGTGTCCGCCCATTTCTGGTGAATGCCGTCCCAGGCATACTTCCAATCATTGGGGTCCTCTTCGTGCAGGGCGATGACATCCATGACGACCTGGTGAAAATCACTCTCGGCGGGAATCACGTCGATGGCTTGGCGGACGATCGTCTCGATGTCGTCCTGGACGAACGCCAGCGCGTACATCGACGCGATGAACACCCCACCATACCAGCCGTCGCCATAGTTCATGATGTGCCCGACGCGGTCGCTGATGTCGATGGCGCTATTGACCATGCCGGGCGCCATCACGCCGGCAAAGTCCGCCTCGATCTGGAAGTCGATGTCGTCGGCCGCGGGATTGTTGAGCCAGTGACCCGACTCGGGAGGGCGTAGTCCATTCAGGACGTTGTATCGAGCGACCTGGTTGGCGAACCAGAGGCTGTAGTCCGCATTGGCGAAGGCGTCGGCGAACGCCTGCGCCGGGGCGTCCATGCCTTCGTCTTCCAGCACCTGTACGAACGTCAGATCCATGTAGATGTCGTCGTAGACACCCGGCCGGTCGCTGAACGTTTCGAGAAGGTAGCCGTCGTACCACGGAAGCTCGCGCTCATCGGGCACGCGCTCGCTGTTGAATCGGAACTCGACAGGGTAGCCGTAGGTGACGCCAATGGTCTGCGCCGCCCATGCGCCCTTGATCTTGTCCCGCAAGGTCTGGGTGGGCAGTGTGACGGTGTTGTCGGCCGGTGCCGTGACCATATCGGCAGGCGCACACCCGGAGTTGGCCCACACGGCGACGAGCACTGTCGCCAGCACGAGTGCGTGTCTGCAAGATCTGATACGGGATGATGTCGACACTTGAAGTTCCTCCCAGCCGGAGCACCCACGCGAGGTGCGAGAAGAGGACGATAGCAGATATTTGGCCCCCCACGCAGAGAGTGCCGGTTCGCGTCTGGGAGCGCTGGTGCGCTCGGGGTCACGTGCTAGAATCGCGCGGCATGTTGACGCGCAGACAACTCATCCAAGTCGCGGCCGCGGGCGTGCTCGGCGCGTCTGCGCGCGCCCAGACGGTCGACCTCGAGCGCCTGCTCGCGATTCCCGGGTCGGGTCGACTACGAGCCGTGCTCGACACCGACACCTTCAACGAGATCGACGATCAGTACGCGGTAGCCTACAGCTTGCTGTCGCCGGAGCGACTGTCGGTGGAGGCGATCTATGCCGCGCCGTTTGTCAACGATCGCGCGAGGTCCGCCGCCGAGGGGATGGCGAAGAGCTACGAGGAGATCCTGCGGCTGCTCAGCTTCTTCGATGATGTTGACGACAGCATCGCGCTTCGGGGCTCGGACCGCTTCTTCGAGCGGAGGGACAGGCCGGTCGAGAGTCCCGCAGCTCGCGACCTGATCGAGAGAGGGCTGGCACCCGGCGACGGGCCGCTCTATGTCCTGACTATCGGTGGCCCGGTCAACGTTTCGTCGGCCATCCTCATGGAGCCGAAGATCAAGGAGCGGATCGTGGTGGTCTGGTTGGGCGGAACGCCGCAGTACTGGCCTTCGGCGAGCGAGTTCAACCTGCGGCAGGATGTGATCGCCTCACAGGTGCTGTTCGATAGCGGCGTCCCTCTCGTCCAGATCCCGACCAAGAACGTCGCGGAGCACCTGCGGACGACGGTTCCCGAGCTGGATCAGCATATGCGCGGGCGCTCGCGGCTTGGCGACTATCTGCACGGGCAGTTCCTCGAATACTCCGCCCTGCGTATGAACAGGCGGGACCGTAATGAAGGGTTCCCCTGGTCCAAGGTCATCTGGGACATCTCGGCCGTGGCCTGGCTGAACAATCCGGCGTGGGTGCCATCCGACCTCGTGGCGAGCCCGGTGCTGACCGATGACATGCGCTGGGAGCATGCAGCCGGCCGCCACAACATTCGCGTCGCGAACAACGTCGACCGCGACGCTGTCTTCAACGACCTGTTCTCCCGGTTGGCGGCACACTAGTCGCAGGCTGCAATCCTGCGGGGCCCGCCATTCTTCGCAACCGGTCGGGTTACATCCTCGGCGTCGGTCGCCCTCGTCGCCCGCTAGCGCGGGAGCGACGCCGGCGAGAGTCTCTCCGTCAGTTTCAGCCACCGGCCACGACAGCCGATAAGATGGGGAGGACGCTCTATTCAATCATGACCCAGGAGACCACGCGCAAGAGACGACGCCCGGGGCGCCTCGTAGAAGTACTCGACACCACGCTCAGGGATGGCGAGCAGGCCGAAGGTGTGTCGCTCGTTCCAGCCGAGAAGCTGACGATCGCGAGCCGTCTGCTACAGCAGGTCAATGTCGACCGGATCGAGGTCTCCTCGGCGCGTACCAGCGCGGGAGAACGCGTCGCCACCGACGAGATTGGCCGGTGGGCCGACGCGAACGGTCTTGCCGACCGGGTCGAGGTGCTGGGGTTCGTCGACCGGAAGGCCTCGGTCGACTGGGCCCTCTCGGTGGGCATCCGAGTCATAAACCTGTTGACCAAAGGTTCGCTCCTGCACTGTCGGGAGCAGCTGCGCCGCACGCCGCGGCAACACCTCGCCGACATTCGACGATCAATCGACTACGGCACGACGCACGGCATCACGTTCAACGTCTACCTCGAGGACTGGTCGAGCGGCATGCGCGACTCGCCAGACTACGTGATGGAGCACATCCAGGCGATCGCCGGGTTAGAGGTGAAGCGCATCATGCTGTGCGACACACTCGGTATCCTGAGTCCGTCGCAGGTGACGACGCACGTCGCTCAGCTGACGGCGGCCTTCCCCCAGAGTCACTTCGACTACCACGGGCACAACGACTATGGTCTGGCGACCGCCAACACGCTCGAGGCTGCGCTGGCCGGTGCCCGCGGGGTGCATGCCACGGTCAACGGTATGGGCGAACGGGCCGGAAACACGCCGCTCGACGAGGTGGTGGTCGCGCTGCGTGACCATGGGGCGCTGCGGACCCAGGTGAAGGAGCGCGCGCTGGCCGATGTGAGCCACCTGGTCGAGGTGTTCTCGGGGCGACGCATCGCGGTCAACAAGCCGATCGCCGGCGAAAACGTGTTCACCCAGGCGGCCGGAGTCCACGCTGACGGCGACATGAAAGGCCGCCTGTATGAAAGCAAGCTCACTCCCTCGCGGTTCGGGCTTCGACGCACCTACGCGATGGGCAAGCTCATGGGGCGCGCGAGCCTGGAGTTCAATCTGCAGCGACTGAACATCTCGCTGAGCCGCGAGCAGAAAGACCAGCTGCTCCGGCGCATCGTCGAGCTCGGCGACCAGAAGCGGCACGTTACGACGGCCGACCTGCCGTATCTGATTTCCGAGTTGCTCCAGACACCCGAGCTGCGGGTCTTCGAAGTCGGGGACTACTCGGTCGTCAGCAACCACGGGCTCCGTCCGTCGGCCAGCATCCTCGTGCGGTATCGCGGCAAGGAGGTGCAAGCGACCGCATCGGGAGACGGCGGCTATGATGCGTTCATGCGCGCGCTGAAGAGCGTCGAGACGCAGCTCGATCTACAGGTGCCAAAGCTGGTCGACTACGAAGTGCGCATCCCGCCCGGCGGCAAATCTGACGCGCTCGTCGAAACGACGATTCAGTGGGAGGGAGGGCTCACCACGCGAGGTGTCGACACCGACCAGCTCGCTGCCGCAATACAGGCCACCGAGCACGCCCTCAACGTCGTGGCACTCCACGACGGGCGACAAGCGCGACGCGCGAAGAAGCGGACCCGCTAGCTGCCGCCTGTGGGTCCATACTTCGCCATGACGGGCTGAGGATCGGTCGGCCTGGCGCCGTCCATGGGCGTGCGGCATCTGCCCCTAGCCACACGTTCCTATTGCACCGGATTCAGGACGATCACCTCAAAGAGCGGCGTTTGGAAGTACAGATGGCCGATGCCTTGTTGCTCGAGCCCCGCGCGCGTGCGGGGAAGCCAGTCGAGACCCGGGCTGGACACGAGGTGGGGGTAGGGGCCCTTGCTGCGGGCCATCACGACCGCTTCGTAATACGGGTCGCGCTGCAGCTCGAGCGGCATGCAGATAATCTCTT
>JASLOY010000217.1 GCA_030745255.1 Vicinamibacterales bacterium | reverse complement strand
GAAGAACGACCGTGGCGCGACGCCGCTGGACATCGCCGTTGGCATGCACCGCGGAATGAACATCCTGAGCTCTCCGGCAACCGAGGCCTCAATTCGCGAGGTCATGATTGCCGCCGGCGTCGAGGCACCCTGACCGGCCAGGCTGCTGAAGAACAGCAGCCTGCTCGATGGCTTCGGGCTACAGGCTTCAGGGCGCGCGCCCGTCTTCCCAACGGCCAACCATGCAACGCCAGTTGCCACGTGCCGCCATTGCCGTTGCAGCGGCATGCGTCGCGATGTTCGCGGTCGCTTGCGCCGAACCGACGCCCATGAACAGAACCACCGAGACCGGTACCACGGACAATGTGTTGCTGGCCGACTGGACCGGTCCCCACGGCGGGGTCCCGGCGTTCGACCGGATGGATCTCGACGCGTTGAAGCCGGCGCTCGAAGCCGGCATGGCGCGGCACCTCGAGGAAATCGACACGATTGTCGCCACCGCCGAACCGCCATCCTTCGAGAACACCATCGTCGCGCTCGAGCGCGCCGGACGCGACCTGCGCCGTGTGTCCCCCTATCTGGCCGTCTGGGGTTCGAACATGTCGACCCCCGCATTTCGCGAGATCCAGCAGGAGATGGCGCCACGGCTCGCCGAATTCGACTCGAAGATCACGCAGAACACCGCGCTCTTCGCCCGCATCAAGGCGGTCTACGACGGCGAGGAGCTGGCAGCACTGCGGCCCGACCAGCAGCGTCTGGTCAGGCTCACCTATGACGGCTTCGCGCGCAACGGGGCCACGCTGGAAGGGGACGCGAAGACGCGCTACGCGGCAATCGAGCAGCGGCTTGCCGAGCTCTACACCAGGTTTTCGAACAACGTGCTGGCCGACGAGGAAGCGTATGTCACCTATCTGACCGGGGACCAGCTCAGCGGGCTGCCCGACTCGTTCATCCAGGCGGCTGCCGCCGCCGCCGAGGAGCGGGGACGAGAGGAATCGTACGCAATTACCAACACCCGCTCATCGATGGACCCGTTCCTCATGTTCTCCGACGAACGCGACTTGCGTGAACAGGTCTGGCGCACCTACTACTCGCGCGGAGACAACGGCGACGAGCACGACAACAACACGATCATCGCCGAGATACTCCAGCTCCGTCAGGAACGTGTGGGGCTGCTGGGCTACGACGACTACGCGACCTGGCGTCTCGAGAACAGGATGGCGAAAAGCCCCCAACAAGCGCTGAACCTCCTGGAAGCGGTGTGGCCGGCGGCGCTGGCGCGCGTGGAGGAAGAGGTGGCCGCGATGCAGGCGGTGGCCAACGCCGAGGGACGGGCTATCACCATCGAGCCGTGGGACTACCGCTACTACGCCGAAAAGGTCCGGCAGGCAACCTACGACCTCGACTCGGACGAGCTGAAACAATATCTCCAGCTCGACAAACTCCGCGAGGGCATGTTCTTCGTGGCCGGCGAGCTGTTCAATTTCGCCTTCACCCCGATCACCGATGGCTCGGTCCCGGTCTTCCACGAGGATGTCTCGGTCTGGGAGGTTACCGACAAGACGACCGGCAATCACGTCGGCGTCTGGTATCTGGACCCCTTCGCCCGGCCCGGCAAGGGATCGGGCGCTTGGGCCTCGAGCTACCGGGGCCACGAGACCTTCGACGACAAGGTCACCGTGCTGGGATCGAACAACTCGAACTTCATCGAGGCCCCGGCCGGCGCCCCGGTGCTCGTCTCATGGGACGACGCCGAAACGTTGTTTCACGAGTTCGGTCACGCCCTGCATTACTTTTCGTCGACAGTCGCTTATCCCTCACTCAACGGCGGGGTCCGCGACTATACCGAGTTCCAGTCACAACTCCTGGAACGGTGGCTGCTGACAGACGAGGTGATCGACCGCTATCTCGTGCATCACGAGACCGGCGAACCGATTCCGGACGAGCTCGTCGATCGGATCAAGCGGGCCTCGACCTTCAACCAGGGCTTCGCGACGACGGAATATCTCGCCTGCGCGCTCGTCGACATGCGGTTTCACATGACCGACGCGACCGGTCTCGACGTCGATGCGTTCGAGCGGCAGACCCTGGCCGAGTTGGGCATGCCGGAGGCGATTGTCATGCGCCACCGCAGCCCGCACTTCAGCCACATCTTTTCCGGCGAGGGGTATTCCGCTGGCTACTACGGCTACATGTGGGCCGACGTCTTGACCGCCGATGCAGCGGAGGCGTTTGCCGACGCGCCGGGTGGATTCTACGACAAGGACCTGGCCAGGGAGCTCGTCGACAAACTGTTCTCGGTACGCAACGCCGTGGACCCGGCCGACGCCTACCGCGAGTTCAGGGGCCGCGACGCCAGGATTGACGCGCTCATGCGCGACAGGGGATTTCCTGTACCGTAGCGGCTGGCCCAGGCACGCACCAGCCGATTTTCTGGCTGCAGGCTTCAGACTACGGCCTTGTGACTCTCACTGACGCTGACCAGGGGGAGAAAGACCCGGGCAGCTGAGCCGATCCGTTGGTCTTCAAGAGCGCCAGCAGCCTGAAGCCTGTAGACAGTCGTGCTTCCTTCAGGGTCCACACCTCTCCGCAAGACTTTGCACCGACGTCACGTTCAGGCTGTGCTCGTCGTCGTCCCCGCGGATGAGCAACCCTTTGGTTTCGACCTTGTGGCCGACGTAGGCCGCCGGACTCGGAAAGACGTACATCAACTGGAACGCGGCGTCGCCCAGGGGCGCGGCTTCCGCCGCGGCCCGTTCGTCGCCAGCCGACGCCGCGGGATCGGCCGCTCGCGCTTCCTCGCTAGCATGGGAGAGCCGCCACCCGTCGCCCTCGCTGCCGGTTAGGCACCCCACAACCCGCACCAACGCGAAGTTCGGCACGACATTCGGCCCCTCATCCCCCTCGACGCGAACCCCTCCGAGCACCCCGGCCGAGAGCTCACCGGCGCCAGCGGGAAACCCGTTCCGCTCCAGCACATAGCTGATGATGTCGACGTAGGCGTCTGCCGCGAGACTTTCCGACCCATCGGGTGGCATCGACTGCATCCGCTCGAACAGGCCGTCGAGCGTCAGCCCGGCCCAGTCGCGCAGGAACACGTCGCCGGTGAGCGACCGGCCGGCGCCACCGGTCAGATCGGCCCCATGGCACCGCTGGCAGGTGGCATCGTATCGCTCGCGGCCACGCACCGCCTGGTCCACGGTGAACACACCGTCCTTGACGGTCTTCTCCTGGAGTGCCCCGAGGGACCCGGACACGATTCCGCCGGTGCCCCCGAGGGGTCCCGCGTGCATCACCCCGGGCACCGTGGTCGCAAGCAGCATGAGCATCATCAGTCGTCGCATCTCGAGCCCTCACTCCGTCGCCATGCTCCTTCACATCCCCTGCCGATCACGGCGCTGACACCAATCGTTGGCACAGCCGGCCCAGCTGCCGATTCCTTGAACAGGAGGTCGCGCCATGAAACGCCTGCTCATCGTGCTTGCACTCGCGACGTCGGCCGGTCAGCTCACTCACGCCGCCGGAAACCCGCAGACGGTCGACCCAGCCTCGAACGCGACCAAACCAGCCGTCCGATTGCACATTCGCTCCCCGTTTGCCGCGTCCGGGTGGCTCACGCTGCTGGTCAAGATCACACCGGACGTCGCCAATCGGACCCTGCGGATCACGCTCGATTCCGGGGCCTTTTATCGCGCCAGCGACATCCAGATCGACGGCGCTGGCGCGCCCAGAAGCCACTTTGTCACCTGGAAAGCGTTGCCTCCAGGTGACTACTGCGTGGAAGCCACACTCATCCGCGCCAGCGGTGCCGTCCGAACCGACCGCGGTCGCTACTCCGCGCTCGGGGTCTCGGCCAACGGCGATACGGATGACCGACCACGTGGCCCCTGTTTCACCCAGTTCGACCTGACGAACCCGATTCAACTCGCGTCCACCCGACCCGGCACGCCTATGTCACGATGGGAGGCACCATAGACACGCCTGCTTGTCGTGCAGAGCGGATTGCCGTCTGGGCAGACTGAGGCCGGAGCTTCGCTAACGGGCCCCCAGCGAGCGAAGGAGGTCCGCTGTCACAGGGGCCGCCTCGGTCTTGCCCGTGCGTCCACGGTCCACGATGGCAAGCGGGGTCTGTCCGCGGATGTTCGTCGCATCCAGGTCTGCACCGCGCGCCGCAAGGAACTCGACTACGCGGTCGAAGCCTTTGTCGACGACGTGGTGCAACGCAGTGTTCCCGTCCCCATCGATGGCGTTGACGTCGGCGCCGGCTTCTACCGCGACCCTGACCGCCGCCAGAGTCCCGTCTTCATCGTACATTTGAGCCTGGAACGCCGAGGCCTTGGCCAACGCCCGATCGCGGCGGTCCCACACCGCGTATCTCCAGCTCGCACTGGCCGCCAGCATCACCGGGGTCCAACCATTCTTCAACGGGAGACGCGCATCGGCGCCGGCAGCCGCCAGCGCCCGCATGATCTCGACCTCTGTATATTTTGCCGCGAGCGCGAACGGCGTAGCACCGAGCAGGTGCTCGCCGAGCATCAGCACCTGGCCATTGCGTGTCACGCGCGTGGCCAGTGTCACCTGCGCGTCGGGGCGCGCACCGTGCTCGAGCAGCGCCTCGACGAGACCCAGGTCGCCGGTCAGCACCGCGGCATGGAGCGCCGTGTAGCCGACCTCCGCAGCATTGGGGTTGGCGCCCTGGTCCAGAAGGAGCTTGGCGAGCGGTCCGTGCCCACTATGCGTCGCTACGACCAGCACGCTGGCTCCATCCGGCGCCGTGTCGTTGACGTTCGCGCCCGCGGCCAGCAGCACACGCGCCGTGTCCATGCCTCCGTGCCGGGCGGCGAACAGCAACGGCGTGAATCCACCGATACTCGTTTCCTCGGCATCGGTCCCATAGCTGCGCCCGAGCTCGCCATACTTCAGCTCGGACTGCAGCCGCCGGCTGATGACCTGCCGGCGAACACGCGACCGCGCCGACACGTCGGCGCCATGCTCAATCAACAGCCTCACCACGTCCGGATGACGCTCGGCCACCGCCCACATCAGCGCCGTCTGGTTCTCCGAGGGCTCTCTGGCGTTGACGTCCGCGCCCGCGGCCAGCAGCTCGCTCACGGCCTCGACGCTCCCGGTCCGCGCGCAGCCCATCAGCACCGACTCACCCGTGCCGGCCGCGGCATTCGCGTCGGCGCCAGACGCCAGCAGCATCTCGACCATCGCCGCGTTCACGTTTGCGCACGCCAGTGCAAGCGGCGTGACGCCTAGATCATTCGCCGCCCCGGCGCTGGCGCCAGCATCGAGCAGCCGCCGCGCCGTGTCCATGTCGTCTTGGTACGCGGCCCAGTGCAGCGCCGTGGCCCCGTCCGCCTGGGTCGCGTTTACGTCGACCCCACTCAGCAGGGCACCAATCGCCTCCGCCCGCCCGGACCGCACCGCCTCGATCAGCCGCAGATCCCGGCTCTGCGCCAGCACTCCAGTGGCCGCCATGGACGCCAGACACGCCGCAACGACGGCGGGCCTGAAGGCCCTTGCTACCGGCAGAAGCCGGCGAAGCCCTCCAGTCTCTTCTGCCTTCTGCCTCCTGACTTCTGACTCCTCGAGCATAGGCACTTAGACCCCCGACAACCGTTCGGCGCTTCCGTCGGACAGGTTCGCGAGCGGCCCGGTGCTGTCGCCCATCCGTTCCACCGGCACGCCGAGCGTGTCGAGCAACGTCACGTGAAGGTTCGCCAGCGGCGTCCGTTCGCGCTCCGAATACGTCAGATGTCGCCCACCCGCGAGCCGACCGGCGCCACCGCCCAACAGCAGAATCGGCACGTTGTAGGGCGAGTGCGAGTTGCTGTCGCTCATCCCGGCACCGTACATCAGCACCATGTGGTCCAGGAGCGATCCGTCACCATCCGGCGTCGACCGCAGCTTCTCGACGAACGACGCGAACAGGCCGACGTGATAGGTGTTGATCTTCGTCAGCTTGGTGAGCGCCTCGGGCACGTTGCGGTGATGCGACAGCGGATGGTGAGCGTCCGGCACGTCGATCTCCGGGTAGGTGCGGCCACTCAGCTCGTGCCCGGCCATGAAGGTGGTCACCCGCGTGCGATCGGTCTGGTGCGCCAGCAGCTGGAGGTCGTACATCAGGCCCGCATGCTCGGCGAAACCGGCCGGCACGCCCATGGGCCGCGTCATCAGCGGCACCTCCCGAGCTCCCTGCGCCTCGACAATCTCGATACGCCGCTCGACGTCACGGACCGCGTCGAGATATGCGCCGATCTTCGCGCGGTCACTCGCACCGAGGCTGCGCTGCAGCCGCGCCACGTCCTCACTGACCGAATCGAGAATGCTGCGCTGCTCGCGCACACGCGCCTGCCGCGCCTGCGGATCCGTCGTCTCGTTGTCGCCGAACAGCCGCTCGAAGACCGCCCGCGGATTGTGCTCCATCGGCAGCGGCGTCGAGGAGTTCCGCCACGAGATGGTGTAGGAGAAGGCGCAGCTGAAGCCGCCGCTGTCGCACGAGCCA
>JASLOY010000216.1 GCA_030745255.1 Vicinamibacterales bacterium | reverse complement strand
GCCAATCGACAGCTACCGGCCCCAAAAGATAGCTGAGTCGTACGCAAGACTGCGCCGGCCGGGCCTTTCCGGTCGGGGCCAACACCTTCGAACCTAGCTCGCAAGTCCGGCCGACGCCACAAGCAGCAACAGCGCTCGCTGGACCGCCACGTGCGCGTCGCGTGGGGACCACCATTCGCCCAGCGAGTGCGCGCCACCCCCGACCCCACCACGTCCAATCGTCACGGCCGGGATGCCACCCGCGATCGGGAGGTTGGCGTCGGTCGATGCGACGCCCAGCCTGGGCGTCATCCCGAGAAACCTCGTCACCGCGAGCGCCCGCTGGACGAGCGGAGTACTGGGGTCCACGGCTCCGGACGGGCGGTCCCCGATCAGCTCTATGTCGGCCATCAGCGACTCGCCACGGTCCCGTCTCCGGTTCTGCTCGTCCAGACCCCGCACGACCGCGCTCCGTAGGACCTCGTCCATCCGCTGGAGCTGGTCCGTATCGACCGACCGCATATCGACCTCGGCCCAGCTCTCGTTCGGAATGGCATTGACCGAGGTGCCGCCGCCAATCCGGCCGACGTTGTAGCTCGAAGACGGTCCCGCGTTGACCAGCTCGTTCGCAGCCTCGTCGAAGTAAAACATTGCGCGGGCGAGGCCATGCGCCGGATTCGCTAGCCCGAAGTCCCCCCATGAGTGCCCCCCCGGACCGGTCACGGTGACCCGATACCGGCGCGACCCCAGCGCCTCGTTGACCACCTGGCTGTCGCTCCCGCCGTCGATCGCGATGAACTGGTCTATGCGCGGACCACCCGAGCTCAGCAGATGCGCAACACCCCGCAGGTCACCCAGCCCTTCTTCGCCGACACTCGCGACAAACAGGATGTCTGCGACGGTTCGCAACTCTGCACGCACCAGCGCGCGGGCAACATTGAGCAACAGGACGAGCCCGCGCGTGTCGTCTCCGATACCGGGCGCATACAGCCGATCCGCCTGACGACGCACCGTCACATCCGTCCCGGGCGGAAACACCGTATCCAGATGGGCCACGATGGCGACGGTCTCTCCCGTGCCGGTGCCCGGTCTCCGGGCGAGCACGTTTCCGACCTCATCGACGGCAACGTCGTCGAGACCGGTCCCACCGAGCAACTCGGCATATCGTGCAGCGCGGGCCGCTTCCTGGAACGGCGGCGCCGGAATCTCGGTCAGCTCGATGAGCTCCTGCTCCGCACCCGCCTCGAGCTCGTGGACAAGGGCGAGCGCACGGCGCACCTCCGGCTGCGCGACGATGCCGCGGAGTTCCTCAACGTGATCGATGGGCCCGAGAGTGACCTGCTGTGAGAGGGGTGCGACAGTTGCGCACACCGCCAAGACGATCCCCAGCGCAATGGTGGGATTCTTCATGCCTTGCGGGCTCTGTGGGCACACCTTTGCAGCCAGGCACCGGGACCGGGCACCCGGTCTCCCACAGCTGGCGCGAACCACCAGGACGACTCGCGCCAGACGGAGGTCGCGGCGCGGCTCGCTGTCTACTTCGAACTGGTCTCGGCGCGCTCTTCTGCCCGATGACCGGCGAGGATGCCCTCCATGCCGATGTTTCCTTCGTGGCAGGCGTACTCGAACATCGGGGCGTCACTCCCCATGAGCGGAATCATTGCCGTCCAGGGGCGTGTCCAGGTAGTTGGGTCCGTGAGCGTGACTTCGTAATTAAGCGTTTTCGGTCCGACACGTGTCAATCGCTCGACCATGTGCAGGTTGTCGGATGCGCCCCGGATGTTGGTCTTGGGCGAGTAGTTGGTCGTCTCGATGACCAGCGTGTCCCCTTCCCAGTGCCCTCGGGAGTCGCCGTGCAACTGGCGGACACCTTCATCGAGATGCGGCTGGTCCGTGATCGGGATGACCCGGGCGTCATGAATCATCTCGTGCACGATGGCCACATGGTTGGCGTTCTGGAAGACCTGATAATAGCTGTTGTAGCCGGCGCCCAGTCTGGGCACGCCAAACGAAACGCACCGTTCGCTCTGTGGCCGGTCCGTATAGGAGTCGGCGGGGTGGTCACGGCGATAGGCCCCGGCCTCCCGGCGACGCTCCAGCGCCTCCGGTGTCACATCGGGAATTCGTCCATCCGGCGGATCGATGACCAGAGACGTCCGGTTGGTGAAGTCCCGATCGGCGATCCAGAACTGATTGTAATTGCCGGTTGTCGGATCGTAGGACGTGGCCTCGATCCCCTCGATCGCCGCCAGGACCAGCTGGTCGCCGAAGAGCGCGTCGCCGTCGCCAACTGCGTTGGCCGCCGCCACCTGCAGCGCCGCCAGCTCCTCGACCGTCAGTGTGTCTTTGCCGGCCCAGGCCTCGGGCCGCTCGAGCGGTGTGACGTTGTTGTTGGCCCAGACCCCCTGGAGATCGGGATGACCATCCGGCGTCCGAGGCAGCGTCCAGGCTTCGGTCGCTTGGCCGGCCGTCGCCGCGGGGACTAGCAGCCCGGCTGCTGCAACGGTCATCACCAAACAAGACAGTGCTCCGAGTCTGTGACGCATTCTGCAATCTCCTCGAAACGCGCCCCGCGACGGCGACTGCTCGTGCCTCCGTCGTCGTGAGCTTCCAGGACGATTGTAGCCAGATGTCGGCTCAGATGCCACTCTTCCGGTCAGTTCTTCCCGTCTAGGACGGCAGCCTGAATGCGCGGTACTCGCCCGAATACACACCGCCGCTGATTGCGACGACGATGTATTGCACGCCGTCAACCAAATAGGTCATCGGTGACCCACTCTGTTGCGCCGGCATGTAGACGGCGCCGACCTCGTTACCGGTGCCCTTGTCGTACGCCCGGAGCATCGCTCCCCGCGCTCCGGTCGACGTGGTGGTCGCAGTCGGTTCCCCCATGATGACCAGGGTCTTGGTGACCAGCGCCCCGACCGCGCCAGCCTGACCGGTCCGGGCGATGTCGAGCCCGGCGAGCGCCGGGTGATTCTTGATCCGGTCCGGGGTCTCGCCATGCGGAATCTGCCAGAGAATCTCGCCCCGGCTCATGTCGATGGCCGTCAGTTTCCCGTAGGGTGGCTTGAGAAACGGCAGCCCCTGGGGATTTGGTGTGGCCGTGCGTGCCCCAGTTCCGCCGTAGGACCGGAGGGGCGGACGCTCCGGCGTGTCGGCGCCGGTCGTATCGCCGCCTGTCGGCACATACCGCACCCCGGTCAGCACGTTGCCACGGACATAGCGAATATCGGAAAACTCGGGACTCGGTGGCGGCAGGAGCCCGATCGTCACCATCGACGTGTAGGACGGCGCAAAAAGGGTTTGCGTCTCCGGGTCAAAGGCGCCGCCCGGCCAGTTCGTTCCCCCGGAGGAGCGGAAGGCGGTGACCGCCCCATCGAGGTCGCTCACGACCGGGGGAGTGAAGATGGGCCCGGTCCGATACCGCAGCATGAGCTGTTCGGCTTCGGCCCGCAGCTCGGGCGTGAAGTCGATCAGCCCGTCGACGGTCACACCGTTGTGGTCATAGGGTGGCGGTTTCGTTGGAAACGGCTGTGTCGGGCTGGTCTGTTCGCCTGGTACGTCCGACTGCGGGACCGGGCGCTCCTCGATGGGCCAGACCGGCTCGCCTGTCGCCCTGTCGAAGGTATAGACCATCGTTTGCTTGCCCATGATCGAGACCGCTTTGATCGGCCGTCCATCCACGGTGATGTCCTCGAGGATCGGCGCGGTCGAGATATCCATGTTCCAGATCGGGTGATGGACGAGCTGGAAGTGCCATCGCCGCTCCCCGGTTTCGAGATCGAGCGCTACCAAGCTCTCGGCGAACAGATTGTCGCCGGGTCGATGCCCGCCGTAGAAATCAGATGTTGGCGTCTCGACCGGCAGATAGATCAGCCCCAGCTCCTCGTCTGCAGCAATCTGATTCCAGACTCCCACGTTGCCGTTGACCGCCCAGGAGCCGTTCTCCCATGTCTCGCTGCCAAACTCGCCAGGTCGCGGAATCGTGTGAAAGATCCACCGCCGCTCACCGCTCCGTACGTTGAACGCCTGGATCAGTCCTTTCGTGTTGTTGTGCGTGCGGGGTGTGTGACCCTCACGCATGGAGGACCCGACGATGACGACATCGCGAGCCACGGTCGGTGTCGCGTGCAGGCCGATCTCTCCAGTGACCGGATCAATGGGCTGTTCGTCGCCGTAGACAGCCGCCGCCTTCAGGTCGATCAGGCCACCGTCACCAAAGTCGGCGATCCGCATACCGGTGCCGGCATCGAGCGCCACCAGTCTGAAACCTGGTGTGACATACAAAAGCCGCTCGTCGACCCCGTCGTTCCAGTAGGCGAGCCCGCGGCCCGAGAGCTGGCGCGGCGAAGCGGCGCCGCGTGCACCTTCTTTCTCCCCGTGCACCCACAACAGCTCACCAGTGGCCGCATCAAGGGCCACCACAGATCGACGCGTGCCGCCGGTGGCATAGAGCCGTCCGCCGACCATGAGCGGTGTTCCGACCAGTTTGAACTCAGGCCGCGTGCCGAGGTTGTCGGTCTTGAAGGTCCAGGCGACCTCGAGATCGTTGAAATTCTCCGCCGAGATCTGGTCCAACGGCGAATAGTGTTGTTGGGCGAGATTGCCGTGATAGACGGGCCATTCTCCGTCTTGCGTACCGGCGGACACCGCCTGCGCCGCCAGACCCGCCGGAATCACCCAGAGAGATAGCGCCAGCACCACCCACCGGAAGCACAACGTGCTCATCGTCATCGTCATCCTCATCGCCAAGGAAGGCACTCTCCTACCGTCCGCGCTCAGTCAGATACGCCTGTGATGCTGCCTCGTCCATCAGAGGCACTACTTTGTCCGGATCGATCCGCACCATGAGATAGGTGATGTGGTCGTCGATCTTCGTGAACTGATGTCCCGTGCCGGCCGGGATGACGAACACGTCGCCTGCCTGCAACTGGTGGGTCTCCGGGTCCCGCATATCCGCCGAATTGTTGCCTGGGCCATTGAGAAACTGGACGGCGCGGTTGTCGGGGGGTCTGCGGCGCCGCCCCACCAGATCCGGACCGGTCCGATTGGTACCCGAACCGCTCAGCACGACATAGACCTCGGTGACCAGATCGTGCGACGCGACCGAATTGGGGCGCGGCTCCTCCAGGGCGCCTCGGTGCGCGACCGCGATCTGCACGTTGCCTTTTCCGATGTCGACCGACCGCACCTGTTGGTCGGTGAGGCGGTCCTCCCGACCGGCCTCGACGTAGCGCCCGATCTCGGCCGCCGACACGTACGTCGCCGGACACATCGCGCACGACGGCTCGACCTCCTGCGCCGACACCCGGCCGAGCAAGAATGCCCCGATGACCGTCCCAATCGCCACGATGCTCAGCGTGATCCTACCCATATGAGTCCCTCCTCTCGACAGTTCGCGGTCCCAAGAGTGTACGTCAGACCCGCCGTTCGTGTGGGGCGGCTCGCCGCGTCGCTCGTCCGAGGCATTTCGATGGGCGACCACGTTTGACAGCGCCCTCTCCAGACACCACACTAACCCCATGGAGAATTCGCCATATGACCGACACGCCACAGCTCGGGCCGGCAGGGCGCATTACCTTGTGGGTCCTCGGCGCCGCCCTTTTTCTCGACATCGCCTTTCTGCCGTACTACATGTTCATGCAGTATGCGGCCGATGCGACGGTCCGTAATACCGTGCTTGGAGCCACCGCGAGCATCTTCCTGCTGCTCTGGCTCGCCACTGCCTTCGGCCCGCTGAAGACGAAGCAATAACGGTGTGGCGAACGTCCCGCAACGTGGCGCGGACGGCTCTTTCCTCAGACTAGCCTTCAAGCGCGCATTGCGTCGTCTTGGCCTGCTCGACCGAGCGCGACGGTCACGAGACCGGGCCATTGCGCTCGGCTGGCTACGACACAATCGCCGCTTCCTGCGGCTCGACGGTGGCGATGGTCTGCCGGTGCCGCCCGCCCGCCTGCGGATCCTGACGACCGCTTCTCCCTCGATTGAATGGTTCATCCAAAGCGGACGTTCCGGCGCCAATAGCATCCGAGACCTGCTGGCACGAAACGCCGTGCCGATTGCCACAATCGGCAGTATGCTCGACTTCGGTTGCGGCTGTGGGCGTGTGCTCCGCCACTGGGCAGGCTCCGACGTACAGGTCGCGGGCTGTGACTACAACGTCGATCTCGTTGCCTGGTGCCGACGGAAGCTGCCATTTGCCCGGTTCGAGACGAACACCATCGAGCCACCGCTCCCGTATCCCGATGCAAGCTTCGATCTTGTCTACGCCCTGTCGGTATTCACCCATCTGCCGCCCGCGCTGCAACAGCGGTGGATAGCGGAAATGGCACGCATCCTCAGGCCCGCCGGCCACCTGATCGTGTCGACGCACGGCGAGGCGTATCTCGAGACGCTGACCACAGACGAGCAAGGCCGCTTCCGGGCCGGGCAGCTCGTCGTGCACCATGACGAAGAGGCCGGCACAAATCGGTGCGGCGTCTTTTTCTCGGAAGACTACGTTCGCGGAGATTTCGCGCCAGGCT
>JASLOY010000215.1 GCA_030745255.1 Vicinamibacterales bacterium | reverse complement strand
CCTCGCCGCTGGTGGAAGAATACGTCGACTTGGGAGGGTCACCACGGGCTACGATCTGCTGGGGTCGGCTGGTCAAGGTGTGGGCCCTGTTGCAGGGCCGACGCGCCGAAGTCTACCCGGAAGACATCCAGGAGCTGGCCAAGTATGTCCTGGGACACCGGATCTGGCTCGCGCCTCACGCGAGTAGCCGTGACATTCGTGTGGAAACGGTGATCGAGGAGGTCATCGACACGGTGCCGATCCCATGACCCGCCTGCACGACGCGGAGGACTCGCTCGTCTCTTGGTCCGAGATCCAGGACGTCGAGCTGGTCATCGTGCGTCGCATGCAGGAGTTCGCCATCGGCAGCCACCCGAGCATGTTTCACGGCACCGGACACGACCTGGCGGGTCTCCGCGACTTCCAGCCGGGAGACAGATTGTCGACGATCGACTGGCCGCAATCGACGCTCACCAACTTCAGCCCGCTCGTGACCCGGGAGTTCGACCAGGAGTGCAACGCCCCGATCGTCGTTGCCGCCGACGTCTCGCAGTCGACGCGCTGCGGCGTGGGCAGCGAGCCGATCGCGAAGGTCATCGCCCGCGCGGTCGCGACCTTTGCCATGGCGGCATCCTTCTTTCAGGATCGCGCGGGCCTCGTCACGTTCGACCGCCATACCCGACGCATCGCCGTCCGCCCGCGCATTGGGAAGAACCACGCGATTCACTGCGTCGCGGCCTATCAGGAACAGTTGATGGGGCGCGGGGCGACCGAGTCGGCGCCGGACGTCAGTTTTGCCGGGCTGCTCCGCAAGCGCTCTCTGGTTCCGGTCATCTCCGACTTCCTGTTCGAGGAATCAGAGCCGCTCTTGAACGAGCTTGCCGATCTGAAGACCGCCCACGACGTGTTTCTGGTGATGATCGACAGCGCGTTCGCCTTCGAGCTGCCGCAGTTCTCGGCCGGCTGGGTCGAGGCCTACGACGTCGAAACCGGCCAGACCCGCGTCATCTCATCGGGCGACGTGGCGGAGCTCGGGACCCGTGTGGCGGCGTGGCAGGACACGGTGGAGCGCGCCGCGCACGATCATGGGCTCGAGGTGCTCCGCCTGGGCGGCAGCGGCCAACAGTTTCACGACACCCTCGTCGCCTTTCTCCTGGAGCGCAGACAGCTGAGGCGATAGGCCTTGGGAGACCGATGAACAGACGACTCCTCCTTCTGATTCCGCTCGCCTGCACCCTGGGCGCGCCCCAACCGGCGTCGGCACAGCCCGAGGGCGACACCACGCAGGTCGACGCCATGCGGTGCTGGCGCCGGGTCAGCCGAAACGCCGTGCATGTCGGTGAGCGGTTCACGATGACCGTGACCTGCAGCGTCGTCGAGACCGACAATGCGCGGACCCTGCCCGACCAGGCCGCGCTGGAACCGGAGACGATAGACGTCGCCCCGTTCGAGGTACTCGACGGCGAGCACTACGAGGACATCCGCACCGGGCCGTATCGGTTCTTCCAGTACCACTACACATTGCGGGTCATCAGTGAGAGCAACTTCGGCGAAGACATCGAGATCCCGGCGCTCGACATCACGTACCGGATCGAGCGGAGAGTCGGGAACAACCCGGCGCTCCCGGGTCGGGAGCTGACCTACATCCTTCCGGCCGAGCCGGTCCGCGTCCTGTCGCTCGTCCCCGACGCGGTCGTCGACATACGCGATCTGGCCCCCGCCACGTTCGGCGACGCACAGGCACGCGTGTTTCAGTCCAACGCCCTGACCTTGCTCGCAGCGCTGCTGGGTGTGGTGGCGCTTGGCGTCGTGGCGCTCGGTGCCGCCCGAGTCGTGCGCGAGCGCCGGGGCGGCGGACGGCGGGTCGACAAGCCGCTCCCGCCGCCGCTCGTCGTGCATCGCGCGTTGGGTGAGCTGACGCGCGTCCAGCAGGCGACAACAGAACGTGGGTGGAGCGTGGAGACCGCGGGTCGCGCACTGGCCGCGCTGCGTGTCGCCGGCTCCGTGGCCGTTTCCGCACCGGTGGCCCAGGCTCCGGTCGATGCCACGACGCCGGCGCGCGATGGCCAGTTACGTTTGCGGCATGGGTTGGTGCGCCCCAAGACCGCGGTGGTTTCCTCCGGTCTGACCGCGGCGGCGCTGACGCAGCGACTCCGAGACGCGCGAGCCGGCGGAAACGGAGCCAACACGGCGTTGGCCGACGACCTCGGACGCGCCATCTCGGTGTTCACGACGGCGCGCTACAGTCGCAACGGTTCGCTACCGACCGACGAGCTGACCCGCGAGCTCGACGCCGGCATTGCACAGCTCACGCGTCTGCGCTGGCGTTCGGCCGCGCCGGTGCGCTACGCCACCGAGTTGAAGACGACGATTGGCGACTGGTGGAGGCAATGGACACGCTGACCGCCCTGCTCGCCAGCACGCGGCGCACTCTGGCGGAGCTCGATGACCTGTCGATGACGGCGCTGCCGCTCCTGCGCCGGGACGAAACGGTGGTCGCGCTTGGCGTCATCGGGATCCTCGCGCTTGGGGCGCTGCTGACGCGCTACGTCGTCGGTCACCGACCGGGACGGACCGACATTGTCCTGCCGGCGCTCCTCCCGTCGATCATGACGAAACGGTCGGCGCTGGCACCGATGCGTCACACCGCCTTTGTTCTGTTTCTGGGCGGTCTGCCGTTCTTCGCCGTGGCGCTGGCCGATCCCCACACGACGCTGATCCAGGAGCGCTCGACGTTCCCCGGGCATCGCATTGCGATCCTGATCGACGCGTCGCTCAGCATGGACAGCTCCTTCGCCACCGACCAGCTCGGGTGGGGCAACACGTTTCTCGCCAACGTCTCGGCTGCCGACTATTTCGTGAGACGGCGGATGGAGGGGTCGCACCGCGACCTGGTATCGCTGGTGCAATTCGGAGGCGAGGCCTACATCATCACGCCGTTCACCAACGACTACGAGAACATCCTCCTGAGCATCGGCCTCATCGGCACCCCGGAGGAGTACGATCGCTTCCCAGACCACGGCACGCTCATCATGCGCGCCATCAGCCGCGCGGTGCAGCTGTTCCGAACCTTCGATTTCCTCAGCGCGCAGGGCAACCTCATCCTGATTTTTAGTGACGGTCAGGACACGCACGCGGTGTACGAGGACCAGTCGCTGGACGACATCCTGCAAGAAGCGGCCGACAATGAGATCCCGGTCTATTTCATTCGCACCGCCTACGACCAAGGCCTGGGCGACGTGCTTCCTGACATCACCTGGAAGCTGGCCGTCGAGAAGACCGGCGGCCGTTTCTACCCGGCGGCCGATGAGGCGGCGATACTGCAGGCGATTCACGAGATCGACGAGCTGTCGGCCGGACAGATCGACGTCACCCAGTATGTCGCGCATCAGCCGCGCTTTTCACCGTTCGCGCTGATTGCAGTCGGGTTGTGGAGTCTGGCCCTCGTGTGCGGGCTGGGTGTGAAACAGCTACGGAGGTTTCCCTAGCAAGATGCCCAAGAAGTCAGAAGTGAGAAGACAGCAGCAAGACGTAGGGCTTCGCCAGCTCAATCTCAGCGCAGGGACACCAGCTCGAACCGGAGTCCGGGCTCCCCTTCTGACTTCTGCCTTCTGACTTCTGCCTTCTGGAGAGCATGATGTTCAAGACCGCCCTGAGATATCTCCTCGTCGCGATCCTGTGTGCGGGCGCAGCTGTCGTGCTGCTTGCCGCCGGTCGTCTGGAGCGACGTGTCGCGCTTGCGGACCAAGAGTTGGCGATGATGAACCTGTCCCGCGCCGTGCGGGCGTATGACGAGGTTGCCGACTCGCTGGCGACGACGGGACGCATCCCGTGGCTGCTTCGCCGCACCCGTGACCAGGTGACGACACGACAGGCCGCGGCGCGGTACTGGAGGGGCGACTATGCGCCGCTCGTCGCCGACTACACGTCGCCCGACAGCCCGAGCATCACCGGCAATCTCGATCTGCAGTTCGTCGTGGCCAATGCCGACTATCGCGCGGTCCGGCGCCCTGATTCGACCCGCGAGCTAGCGCTCGGCGCACTCGACCACGCCATTGGCGTCTACCGGCGCCTGCTCGAAGGCAACGAGGCCCATCTCGAGGCGGCATTCAACTACGAGTTGATGGTCCGGCTTCGGAACCAGATTGTCGCCGGCGACGAGGTTCCGTCGTATCGACGACCGACGGCCCCGGGCGCTGAGGGTGACATTCCTGAAGAAGCCGAAATGGACGACGTCCAGGTCTACGTGCCGAGCGACACGGTGATCGACCCCGCCGACACCGAAGACCCGACCATTGGCGCCGGGGCGCCGATCCGGAAACGTGGTTGAGTAGACACCCAGGAGACAGGAGGCAGGAGACAGGAGACAGGAGAAGCCGGACGGCTTCGCCACATTCTTCAGCGGCCTGCTAGACCTAGCTTCATGCCACCAGTCGAGTTTGTGGAACCGATCTACCTCTGGCTGCTCGTGCTCCCAGTGGGTCTTGGCCTGCTGGCGGCCTGGCAGCTGAGCCGCCGGCGCCGTGACGCCCGCCGCGCACTGCACGAACGGACCACACCGATACGGGAGCAGTACGCCTTCGCGGGCGGATTGTCGTTCTGGTTCTGTCTGGTGCTGGCAGTGGCTGCACTGGTCCTGGCGCTGTCACGGCCTCAGGTGCTCGCGGCAGTCTCGCAAAATGCCGGCGCCGACTTCATCATCCTGCAGGACGGCTCGACCTCGATGCGCGTCAGCGACGTGACGCCGGACCGATGGCAACGGTCAGTCGCCTGGGTCCGGATGTTCGCCGAGCTCTTGAGCTGGCAGGACGAACGGGTCGCACTGGCGCTCTTCGCGCACCGGGCGGCACCGCAAATCCGGCTTACGCGAGACCCCAACGCCCTCTTCTTCTTCCTCGATTATCTCGACGAAGAGCCACCGTTCCGCCTCGAGGACGACACCAGCTGGGACACAAACATCGAAGAAGGTATCTATTGGGGCGTCCAGATGTTCGACCTCGACGAGGAGCTGTATGGAGAACGGCTCAGCTCGAAGGCGTTCATCGTCATCTCGGACGGTCAGGCATGGAGCGGTGAAGTCGACGCGGCGCTCCAGCTCGCCGCTGAACGCGGGATACGCGTCTACGTCATCGGGGTCGGGACCAGCGCCGGTGGGTTCATCCCCCAGCTTCCACCGGGCCCGTACGACCGACCGGAGGATCCGATTCACTCGGTGCTGGACCGGCGGTCGCTCCGGACGATCGCTCAGGCGGGTGGTGGCGAGTACTTCGAATTGGGGATCGACGCCGACGAGGACGTCGCGCTGCAGATACTCACCGATGTGCAACGCCGTGCGCAGGCAACCCAGCGTGAAGAGACCTTTACCGAGCTCTACTGGTATCTGCTCGTCGCTGCCGCCGGCCTGGTGTGCATCGGCACATTGCTGCTCAAGGAACGAACGCAACTCTGGTGGCAGCTCGCAACGGCGGGCGCGCTAGTCGCAGTGCTCATGACCTAGCGCAGCCGCGAACCGCGCGTCACCCTTCTGGCTACAGCCTTCGGGCTTCTCACCCGCGCCCTACACCGCCGCCGGGACGAGCCCTTCGACTCGCTCTTCCAGCATCTCCGCACCGCGTGCGAACAGCTCGGTCTTCGAGATTCTGCCGGCGTCGACGTCGGCCAGCAGGTCTCGCTGCGCGCCATAGTCCTTGTTCACCTGACCGGTCTTGCTCTGCAGCAGACGCCAGGCCTTCCGGCGCTCGACGCAGAAAAGCACGAGCTGGCGTGACACCACACGATACTCCGGCATGTTGTCCTTGCCATTCACCTTCATCACGACCCCGAAGTCCGGCACGTACGCACGATGCTCCGGATCCAGATGATGCCGATTCACCACATCATTCTGGGTCAGGCGCACCAGCATGTTCTCCAGCGCGATGAGCCCCTCGGCGGCCTCCGGCTTGATCTTCTTGACGTGGTTGCGGAACCGGGCCTCGGTCGCGCACCAGTGGGCGACCGTGTACTGATACGGCTCCCGGTTGCCTTTGAACCGCGTGTTGTACCAGTCCCGGTTCGGCGTCGGGTTCCCTTTCAGGTCCAGGGCCTCGGCGTAGGTCTCGCCGAGCTGCGGGTTGAAAACGAACTCGGGAGCGCCACGCGAGTCGCGCACACGCTGCGCCTGGTCGAGCGCCATGTCGTCACCCACGCCATGCTCGGGCTGGCAGGTGGTGAAGGACTGAAGGAAGGCGGTGCCACGATACTCGAGCGCATCGAGAATCGCCCGGAAGAGCTTGGGCGCGTTGGCAATCGAGATCTGCGCGATGAACGGCGATCCATGCCCGGCCAGAAAGGTCTCTGCGACCGTCTTCTTTTCGATGATCTTCCCCTGGCTCGCGGCGCCGAACGAATTCATGTCACCCCCGCCGAGCATCGGAGTCGAGTCGGAGTTCTGCCCGCCGGTGTTGGAGTAGACCTGAGTGTCGAGCATCACCGCCTTCACGTTCGGACGGTTCTGCAGGACCATCTTCGACACGTTCTGATAGCCGATGTC
>JASLOY010000214.1 GCA_030745255.1 Vicinamibacterales bacterium | reverse complement strand
AGCACTCGAGCATGGCAAGGACGTGCTCATCGAGAAGCCCCTAGCCGTGACGGTTGAGGAAGGCCAGGCGCTTGTGGACCTGGCGCGGGCCAGCGGGCGGATTCTGATGGTCGGGCACCTGCTCGAGTATCACCCGGCGCTCGAGACGCTTCGCGAGCTGGTGGCCCGGGGCGAGCTGGGGAAGCTCCACTACGTCTACACGAATCGTCTGAACCTGGGCCGCATCCGTACCGAGGAGAACGCGCTCTGGAGCTTCGCGCCGCACGATGTGCACGTGCTCCTCCGCCTGCTGGGCGAGGAGCCCACCGACGTGTCGTGTCAAGGTGGCAGCTATCTCAACTCACAGGTGGCCGACGTCACGATGAGCACGATGCGCTTTGCGAGCGGCGTGCGCGCGCACATCTTCGTGAGCTGGCTTCACCCGTTCAAGGATCACAAGATCGTCGTCGTGGGCGACCGCAAGATGGCCGTGTTCGAGGACACCCTCGGCGCCGACAAGCTGCGCCTCTATCCGCATCGCGTCGAGTGGCGCGATCGGGTCCCAGTAGCCGTGAAGGCGGATGCCGAGACTGTGCCTCTGTCAGACGAAGAGCCCCTGGCCCGGGAGTGTCGGCACTTCGTCGAGTGCGTCACGGCGCGGAGTGTACCGCGCACCGACGGCGCCAATGGCATCGCGGTGCTGCGTGTGCTCGATATGTGCCAGCGGTCGCTCGAGCGCGACGGCGTGCCTATCCGCGGGCAGAGTGACTCAGGTGCGCCGCGCTACTACAAGCACTCGAGCGCCGTCGTCGACCCCGGGTGCGAGATCGGCGAGGGCGTACGGATCTGGCATTTCTCCCACGTCATGCCCGCCGTACGTATCGGGGAAGGCAGCACGATAGGCCAGAATGTCTTCATCGCGAAGGGTGTCACGATCGGGCGAAACGTGAAGATCCAGAACAACGTGTCCCTCTACGAGGGCGTTGCGCTCGAGGACGACGTCTTCTGCGGGCCGTCGATGGTGTTCACCAACGTCGTAAACCCCCGGAGCCACGTGTCGCGCAAAAGCGAGTACCAGCAGACGCTCGTTCGGTGCGGCGCGACGATCGGCGCGAACGCGACGATCGTGTGCGGTCACACGGTCGGGGAGTATGCGTTCGTCGGGGCAGGTGCGGTCGTCACCAAGGACGTGCCGCCGTACGCGCTGGCGCTGGGGTCGCCCGCGCGCGTCGTGGGCTGGATGTGTCAGTGTGGCGTCCGGCTGCCCGACCCCGCCGGTTCGGCGCAGTCCGACCAGATTTGCGCCGCGTGCGGCACGGCGTATCAGTGGGCGGACGGCGCGCCGACGCGAGCGGCAGCGGCGTCGCTGTCTGCTGAGGCGGGCTGCTAAGCGCATGGAACACGTGAGGTGCACGCTTTGCGGTGCAGACCAGCCGCAGGAACTGTGTCGAGTCCCTGAGGATCGGTATCTGAAGGCACTCGACATCGTGCCGTCGATCTCCGTCAAGGTCATGTGCATGCGGTGTGGCCACATCTATGGCGATCCGCAGCTCGACAATGGGGAAATCGATCGGCTCTATCGGCACCTGTATCGCTCCTCCGCCCTCGGGTATACCGGCGAAGCGGCGGCATCGGCGGGGCTCAGGTGGAAACAGGCCAAGTCGCAGCGAGACTACGCGTGGCTCACGCGTCGACGGCCGAGGACTGCATCGGGAACGGCGCTCGAGATCGGTTGTGCGGAGGGGCTATTCCTTTCGCGGTTGGCCACCGAGGGCTGGCGCGTGGTTGGAATCGAGCCGACGCTCGAGTACGCCGCCCATGCCCGAGATACCTTCGATCTCGAGGTCCTGGAGACACCGTTCGAAGAGGTCGATTTCGCGGGACGCCGGTTCGATCTGGTGGGCGCGCTGGCGGTGCTCGAGCACGCCAAAGATCCCGTCGACTTCCTGTCGCGGATCCGCACCGTGCTGCACCCGCAGGGCACGGTGTTCGTGACCGTTCCCAATGTCCTCGATCTCGGTGACTTCTCGGACGATCGGCTGTCGAGCCCGCACATCTCGCTCTTCACGCCTGATACCCTGCGGCGAACCTTCCAGCGGGCCGGCCTCGTCATCTACGAGATGGGGCCGCTCGGTGATCTGCTGGCCGCCGTTGGACAGCCCGCCGCGGGCACCGCGATGGCTCGCCTCGAGACCGAGGTCCCGTCGGCGAGGCGCGTCCGGCGCGCGATCGCCGGCGCGCGCGCGCGGGCGCGAGCCCGCCGCGGGCGCGCCAAGCTGCGCAGTGCGGCGCGGCTTTCCCTGGCCCGTGTCATCGGCGAGGATCGGACCGCGCGCCTGGCTGCCCGGCTCAGGCTCCGTGACGCCGACCTCGGCTCGTTCCCGCGAGGGCAACCTTGAAAGATGACGATGCGGCTCGCGGGCAGCGACGCCGTGCTGCCACGTGGGTACCGTCGGCGCGACAGACGAGGAGGCCGCGGCTCCGGGGGCTCACTGAAGCGCCGCAGACGCGCTGCCACTCCAGTCGTCAACTCACGCGCCTCGGCACTCCTCGAATAATCTGCGCTCATTCAAAAAAGGAATCCGGCACGTGCTTGCTCGCGCTGTCAGCCATCTGAGGAAGCTCATCGAGGATCTACCCGCGTGGTCTGCGCTTCCGCGGCGGGTCGGCCTGATGGCACTCAAGGACTTCAATCACTACGTTCTGCTCCGCTCCGACCGGTATTTCAAGCGGACGCGCATGTGGGGCTATCCGAGCTTCGTGCATTTCGAGCCGATCAATCGTTGCAACCTCGAGTGTCCGCTCTGCCCGTTGACCACGGGACGCATGGATCGAGAGACGGCTGTGGTCTCGTTCGCAGACTTCAAGACGGTCATCGACCAGCTTGGACCGTTCACGAAGACTCTGCAGCTCGTCGGCATCGGCGAGCCGACAATGAACAAAGAACTGTTCGAAATGATCGCGTACGCGAAACGGCGGTACAGTCCGATCGACATCACGATCAATACGAACGGGCACTTTCTGAACGAGATGAACGTCGAGCGCATGATCAGCTCCGGGCTGGATGTGGCGATCATCGCCTACGACGGGCTGGATGCCGATACGTTCCTTACCTATCGGGTCGGCGGGGACTACGACAAGCTCAATCAGGGTATCAAGCGGCTCGTCGAGCGGCGCCGCACGATGGGTAGGCGAAAGCCGGTGGTGCACCTCCAGTTGCTCTTGCACCGGGATGCAGCAAGTCAAGCGGAACCGTTCCGGCGACGCGCAGCTAGTCTCGGCGTCGATATCGTGCGGCTCAAGACGCTCGACGTGCACTACGGTATCGGCGAGAGGTTCGACGGGTCACCAGACAGCACCGACCTCATCCCCGCCGATGTCGAGCACGCGACGCGTTACCGCATGGAGGCGGGTCGCCTACGGCTGAAGCGCTCCGTCACGACCTGCGACAAGCCCTATCTGATGACGAACATCAATGGCGATGGCTCGGTCACGATCTGCGACATGGACTTCAACAATTGGCATCCGTTCGGGAACGTGTTCACGACGCCGTTTCGAGAGATCTGGAACGGTCCCGCGTATGTGAAATATCGCGATACCATGCTCCGCGACTTCACAGCGCTCTCGATGTGCGCGGAGTGCACGTGCCCGATGACCTTCGAATCGGAGACGGACTACGAAGTCCACGAGGAGTTGGTCGACGTTCCGGCCGAGGGTGGAGACTGGCCCGGCGATAAGACGATCCCGGTGTCCCGCCGTTCTGCTCTCTGAACGCGGCGCACGTCCCTGCCTCATTGTCGCCTTTGTTTGCGTCACTGCAGCGAGCGTCAGTTGCCTGAGACTGCCGATTCCGTGCCGACCGTCGCGAGCGGAGTTGGTCCCACCGGGGCTGCGGCGGAAGTGCTCGAGCTCGGCCGGAGCGTCCGGCTCAAGTTGGGGGCGACCCTCGTCGCCCTGGTCGGGAGCTTTCTGGCGTCCGTGATCTTGAGTCGCGCGCTCGGCCGAGAGGACTACGGACTTCTGGTGCTGGTCTACAGCGTCGCCGGGCTAGCTCTCGTGCTCTCGGATTTTGGCGCGAAGAGTACCCTCATCCGATACCTGCCGGCCCGCAGGCCAGACGCTGAGTCGTCCGGATCAGCGGCCGAGTTGGCGGCCTCGGCGCTACTCATCCAGCTCGCGGGAGCGGCGCTCTGTGCGCTCGTGATTCTGGGCACAGCGAACCTGCTGGCTGATCGATTCTTTCGAGTGCCGGCGCTCTCCTGGCCCCTCGCCATCGGCGCGCTGTACTTCGTGGGGATTGCCCTTCGGGACTTCGTCGCGCAACTCTACCAGAGCCTCCAGGATTGGAAGCGAGAGGCGCTCGTCGGGGTCGTGTTCACAGGGTCCCAGTTGCTGGTGCTCGGCTTGTGGGTGACCTTCGCCGATCTCACGGTCACCGCCGCGCTCATCATCACTGGCGGCTGTGCGTTCGGGAGCGCGGTCCTTGGGCTGGGCCTCGTTCGGCACTGGACGTGGCGTCGGGCTGGCGCCTTGCTGCGGGTCCGGACGGTGTCCGAGCATGCCGCATTGGTGTGGCGGTTCGGCCTTCCCCTAAAGGCCGTCGCCTTGAGCTTCTACGCACTCAGTTGGGCGGACAAGCTCATGCTCGGCTGGTGGCGCCAGCCGGGCGAAGTCGCGACGTACTACCTCGCAGGTCTGTTCATCGGCGCCATGATGACGGTCGTCAACGTGCTGACGCTGGTGCTGACCCCATACGTCTCGAAGATTTCCACGATGGATCAGGACTACATCAGGGTGAGATTCCAGGTGCTATTCCGGTGGTTCCTCCACGGTGCCACCCTGCTCGCTGTCACCGTGTTCTTCCTGGTTGAGCCGTTCGTGGGGCTAGCGTTTGGGCCAGACTACGCGGATGCGGTGCCGCTTTTCCGGATGCTGCTTCCAGTCTTTGTGCTGAGGGCGGGTTGGGTTGCCTACGGCATCTTCGCGATGAACGCTTACAACCTCGTGAAAGAATCGGTCGCCCTGAGCAGCCTGCTCGGGTGCGCGGTGCTGATCTTCGATCTGGCCCTGATTCCGAGCTTCGGCGCGCCGGGCGCCATCGCTGCCACGTTCCTGGCGTACGGTCTGACACGGGTGATCACGCTCGTGACCGTTGCGCACATGCGACGCATCGTGCCGATGCCGTCGATTGCTCGGGCCCTAGGCGCCGCCGTTCTCGTCGTGGGCAGTGCGCATATGCTGCGTCCGGCAGGCACGCCCGCCGCGCTCGCGTGCGGCGTCGCGGCCCCGGCCGTGTACTGTTTAGCGCTGGCTCTGCTGAGTGAGCTCACACGCAGGGATTGGGAAGTCGTGAAGATGGTGGCTACCGCTGCCTGGCAGCCCCTGGCGATGGCGGGGCACCGATCGTAGTGAGATGAGGCCGTCGGCTCGAGCGCATGGAACCGTGGCTACGTGATCTTGCAGCATCGAAGAGACATGGGAGGTCTGACGCCTGGGCGGCGATCGGTGTGCGGTCTTCGTCTCTCGCTGCAGCACGCAGTCGTGTCCGATGTGCGCGCGTGCACGGCGTGCGGGCGGGTGTGCTGCCGAACCCGGCTTCGACTGGGGCGCGGTCCGACGTCGGCTGGAGCCCCGTCGTGACACGACTTCCTTGCCCCCGACCGCCAACCGCACGCCGCAGCTGGTGAGGTGAAATACGTCAATTGCGTCTCGTGTGGGAACGGTCTTGCGCGGACGCTGTGGCGAGTGCCGAACGACCGCTACTTGAAGGCACTGAACGTCTTTCCGTCAACCTCGGTGAAAGTCGTCTGCGGTCAGTGTGGACACATTTACGCCAATCCGCAGCTTTCGTCCCGGGAGTTGCGGCGTCTCTACAGCGGCGTGTATCGGTCTCAGGTGCTGGGCTATGCCGAAGACGGTCCGAGTCAGGAGTACTTGTACTGGAAGACGCTCAAGGCGGAACAGGACTATCAGTGGCTCCGCGACAGATTGCCGAGCCGCGAGCGACCCGGCTCCGCGCTCGAGGTCGGCTGCGCCGAGGGCTTGCTACTGTCGATGCTGGCCGGCGACGGTTGGAGCGTGTTGGGCGTGGAGCCGACGACGACTTACGCTACGCACGCACGCCGGGAGTACGGAGTCGAGGTAATCGAGGCGGTCTTCGAAGATGCACAACTCGAAGGCCGGCGGTTTGATCTTGCCATCGCGATGGACGTCCTCGAGCACACCAATGAACCCTTCGCCTTCCTGGCCAAGCTTCGGACCTTGCTCGCACCGGACGGCGTGGCGTATATCACGACCCCGAACGTGTTACGTCTCGCCGAGCCCGTTGAAGAGCTGTCGAGTCCGCATCTCTCCCTGTTCACGCCCGACACGCTGCGGCAGACGTTTGCCAGGTCTGGGTTCACCGTCGTCGGCCTCAGTGACCGGGTGGAGCTCGTGGCGCTCGCGAAACCCGCGGATCCCCCGCTTGCGGCGGAGCCGCTCGCCGTGCCGACGTCTCGTGCGGCGCTCCGTCGTGCCATCATGCGTGCGCGCCTTCGACAG
>JASLOY010000213.1:6239-6524 GCA_030745255.1 Vicinamibacterales bacterium | reverse complement strand
CGCGCCCACCATCTTCGAGACCTTCCGTGACGAGAGCCGCACCTTTCAGGAGATCGGTCTCTGGGCGCCCGGAGGCGCCACCGTCACCGGTGGGGCCGAAACCGAGGGCGTGGCGACGTTGATCGTGACGCACGGGTTGCTGGAGACGCTGGGCGTGCCGCCGGCGGTGGGACGGTGGTTCTCGGCGGAGGACGACACGCCCGGATCAGCGCGCACGGTGATGCTGACGCACGGTTATTGGCAGCGCCGTTTCGGCGCCGATCCCGATGTGATCGGGCGGACCCT
>JASLOY010000213.1:0-6229 GCA_030745255.1 Vicinamibacterales bacterium | reverse complement strand
GAAATCATCGGGGTCATGCCCTCAGGGTTTCGTCTCCTCGACACCGATCCCGCGATTTTGTTGCCGCAGCGGTTCGACCGCGAGCAGCTCTTCCTCGGCAACTTCAGTCATCAGTGTGTGGCGCGTCTGCGTCCGGGCACGACGCTGGCCCAGGCGGATGCGGATGTGGCGAGGATGCTGCCGATCTGGATTAGCCAGTGGCCGGCACCACCCGGCTTCGATGCCGGCCTGTTCGAGAGCGTCGGTCTTGGTCCGGCGCTGCACCCGCTCAAGCGCGATGTGGTCGGTGACCTCGGCGATGTCCTGTGGGTGCTGATGGGCACCGTCACACTTGTGCTGCTGATCGCCGCCGCCAATGTGGCAAATCTGCTGCTGGTGCGGGCCGAGGGACGCCATCAGGAGCTGGCGATCCGCGCCGCGCTCGGCGCGGGGCGGGGGCGTATTGCGCGGGACCTGTTGTCGGAGAGCCTCGTGCTTGGCGTGACTGGCGGGCTGCTGGGTCTCGGGCTCGCGCAGCTCGCCCTGCGGGGGCTGGTGGCTGCCGCGCCCGAGGGGTTGCCCCGGCTCGACGAGATCGGCCTCGACCCGGTGGCGCTCGCTTTTTCCTTCGCGGTGTCGGTCGGCTCCGGCATCCTGTTCGGGTTGGTGCCGGTCGCTCGTCATGCCGGGCCGGGTCTCGCGATGGCGCTCCGCGGCGGCGGTCGCACCGCCAGCTCCAGCCGCGAGCGTCATCGGGCTCGGAACATGCTGGTGGTCGTCCAGGTCGCCCTGGCCCTGGTGCTGCTCATCGGCTCGGGGCTCATGATTCGCACCGTGCTGCAGCTTCGGGCAGTCGAGCCCGGGTTCACGCACCCTGAACAGATGCAGACCGTCCGGTTGTCTGTGCGCGAAAGCCAGGCCGATGACGGCGAGGCGGTCACCCGTGTCCTGCAAGCGATCGCCGACAGTGTCGCCGCGATACCCGGTGTCGACGGCGCGGTCTTCACCAACTCGGCGCCGATGGAGGGCTTCAACTCGAGCGACGTCCTGTTCGCCGAGGATCACGCCTACGCGACTGACGAGGTGCCCCCGATCAGGCGGTTCCGGTTCGTCTCGCCAGGGCTGTTCGAGGCGCAAGGCACCCGGCTCATCGCCGGTCGCGACTTTGCGTGGGACGATCTGTATCAGCGCCACGAAGTCGCGGTGATCTCAGAGAACATGGCACGCGAGCTCTGGGGCGAGCCGCGCACGGCGCTCGGGAAGCGGATTCGTTCCACCGCGGCCAATCCGTGGCGTGAGATCGTCGGCGTGGTCGGGGATGTGCGCGATGACGGCGTCAGGCAGCCCGCGCCCACCACCGTGTACTGGCCCGCGCTGATGGACCGGTTCTGGGCAGACGAGACGTTCGCGCAAAGGGGGGCCACGTTGCTCATACGGAGCCCGCGAGTGGGGCAACCCGGCTTTCTCGATGAGGTGCGCGAGGCGGTCGCGGCCAACGGAACGTTCCCGCTCTCTCTCGTTCGGACCGTACAGGACCTCTACGACCGATCGCTGGCGAGAACCTCCTTCACGCTGGTGATGCTGACGATCGCCGGCGCGATGGCGCTCTTGCTCGGCATCGTGGGCATCTACGGCGTGATGTCCTACTCGGTCACGCAGCGCGCCCGGGAAATCGGCATCCGGATGGCGCTCGGCGCCCGTCACGGTGCCGTGCGGGGCATGTTCGTTCGTCACGGCGTCACGGCGTCACGGCGTCACGGCGTCACGCTGGCCGGTGTCGGCGTTGCTGTTGGGTTGGCGGTGGCTGCTGGCGTGACCCGGCTGATGACGGCGCTGCTGTACGGCATCAGCGCCGTCGACCCGGTCACCTTCATCGCCGTGGTGCTGGCTGCGGCCGCCGCGATCGCGAGCTATGTGCCCGCGCGTCGCGCTACGACGGTCGACCCGATGAGCGTGCTGCGGGCGGAATAGGTTTCCCGGCGAGGCGCCCGTACGGGCGGCGATGCGGCTTCCAGATTAGCGGGGTCACATGCCGCCTGCATGCTCCCTCGTTGCGCCTTGCCAGACGAACGCCTCGCCAGGAAACCGGGCTCGTCGTCTTTCGGCAGCCTGTTAGAGCCCGCAGCATGTAGCCAGAGAGTGATCGTCGGCGGCGAGAGTCCGCACCGAAGAGGCGGTTCGTGCTACTCGTCCTGCAACGCCACTAGTGGGTCGACCCGCACCGCGCGCCGGGCGGGCAGGTATCCCGCCACCGCGGAGACCAAGATGAGCACCGCGGCCGCCTGCGCGATTGTGGCGGGGTCGGTCGGCGCCAGCTCGAACAGCAGGCTCGCGACCAGCCGTCCCGCCAGCAGCACGCCGCCGACGCCCGCCACGACGCCCACCACGACCAGCACCAGCGACTCGCGCATCACCATCCGGGCCACGCCCGACGCCTGCGCGCCCAGTGCCATCCGGATGCCGATCTCGTTGGTGCGTTGCGTCACGTTATAGGAGGCCAACCCGAAAAGCCCGATCGCGGCGAGCAGCGTTGCCAGCCCGCCGAATGACGTGTAGGCGAGCGCGTACAGTCGTTCATCCGAGAGACGTTCTTCGACCTCGGCCGCTTGTGTAGAGACGTTGGTGATCGGCAGACGCGGGTCGATCCGCTGGTCCGCGTCGCGCACCGCGGACGTCAGGGCGTCCGGTGACCCGGCGGTCCGTGCCACGAACCAGGCGTTGCCTACCAACGGCGACTGGACCGCCGATCGGTATGTCGTGGGCGGTGCGGCATCCCGTACGCTCTGGTAATTGGCGTCCCGGACGACGCCCACGATCTCGAGCTCGTCTCGTTCTTCCCTCGAGAACCCGACACGGCGACCAAGCGGGTTCTCGCGTCCGAACAGTTCCCGTGCCGTCGTCTCGTTGATGACCGCCACGCCGGCGGCGTCCGCTCGGTCCTGCGCCTCGAACGCGCGGCCCGTCAGCAGCGGGATCTCCATCGTCTCGAAGAACTCGGGCGAGACCGACATCATGTGCGAGTTGTGGCCCTCGTCGCCTCCCTCGACCCACAACGTGCTGGTCCAGGCGCCACCGGCCAGGAGCGCCATGCGCGTCCGACTGACCGACTGCACGCCGGGGATCGCGCGCAAGGCGTCGGTGAGCCGGTCAGAGAGCGCCACCGACTCCTCTGGGTCATAGCCGCTCCGAGTTGGGTCAATCTGAAACAGCAGCAGACCGGACGGGTTGAACCCGACGTCGACCCCGCGGAGGTTGGCGAGTGTCTTCAGGAACAGCCCCGCGCCGACCAGCAGGACCAGCGACACCGCGACCTGCGCCACGAGCAGAGTTCGGCTGAGCAGGGTTCGTGAGAGTGCCACGCTGCGGCTGTGTTCTTTCAGGGCTCCGGAGAGCTCGAGCCGTGTCGCGCGCAGTGCCGGCACGAGACTGAAGACCAGTCCGGTGGCGAGGCTGACGGCCGCCACGAAGGCAAACACTCGCCAGTCGAACGGCGTCGTCTGGCCGAACGGCAGAAGCTGCCGGGCCGCGTAGGCGATCGGGACGCCGAGCGCGCCGCCCAGCATCGAGAGCAGCACACTCTCGGTGACCAGCTGGCGGATCAGCCGGGAACGCGTGGCGCCGACCGACAGGCGAACAGCGATTTCCCGCTGCCGCACCGCTGCCCGTGACAGCAACAGCGTCGCCACGTTGGCGCAGACGATCAGCAAGACCAGCACGACAACCACACCCAGGATGAGCGCCTGGCGCGACGATCCGGGGCTCGCGTCGTACACGCCCTGGCGCCCCGAGTCCACCAGCAGGCCCGGCACGTCGGTGAGGTTCTGGTTGCGGGACTGCGTCAGCTCCTCCGGAGTCAAGCCATCCACATAGGCGTCGATGGTAGCCCCGGCGGCAGCCCGGAAGACGCCGTCGAGGTTGCCCTGCACCTGGGCCGGTGTCACGCCGGGCTTCACGCGCCCCATGATCGAAAGCCACCACCAGGTCGCGTCCGCGAGCCGATTCTCCGCGCCGGGATCACGCAGGGTCGACAACGGGAGGTAGATGTCGGCTGCCGTTCCGGTCGGGCGTTGTGCGCCGGTGAAGCTGGCCGGGAGCACGCCCACGATGGTGGTTGGCCTGTCGTTGACGCGGATCACCGTCCCGATGACCTCGCGATCCAGACCGAAGCGACGCTCCCAGAAGCGGTGGCTGATCATCGCCACCGGCTCGGCGGCCGGGCTATCGTCGATCGGGCTGATGACGCGACCGAGGCGAGCCCCGACACCGAGCACGGCGAAGTAGTTACCGGTGGCCGTGAACCCGGATCCGATTTCGGCCCGTCCATTGATGACCAGATTCAGCCCGCGAGTCGGCGTACTTGCAACCAAGCCCTCCATCGTGTCGTTGGCGTCGCGCAGCGTCTCGAACATCGGATAGGAGAACGACGCCGAAACCCGCTCGCCGGACGCGGTTCGCGCGGTGTAGCCGTACGCACTGACGTCGCGGGACGCGTCGTTGTCACCGGCCCAGCGGAAACGAACAAGCCCGTCCGGGTTGGCGACCGGAATGGTTCTGATGAGCAGCCCGTTGACCGCGCTGAACAGCGCCGTATTAGCACCGATGCCCAGGGCGAGAGAGACCAGGACGACAAGCGTCCAGCCTTTGGCCTTCAGCAGCACGCGGAACGCGTGACGCAGATCTCGCAGCATAGGATCTCCCCCAAGGAAAATGTCACTGAGCTAGACGTCCGCCAGGCCGAGTGGGTTCGCGCGTCAGTCGGCGACCGGCTCGAAATCGTTCCAGTGCGTGGTCTCGCCTCGCCGTGTCGTGCTGAACAGGACACGCACGTGGAAGTAGATGTCGAGCTCGGTCGGCATCCAGGCGTCCTCGCCGATCGGCTGCCGCTCAATGTGCCCCTTCGCATCCGACACGCTGCCCAGGATGCCCCACCAGAGCCGCACCCGTTCCATCATCTCAAAGCTGACGCGGGAGATTTCGTAGGTTTCCTGGTCGATCCAGATCTCGCCTCGCGACTTGTTCAGGGCGTGATCGAGCCGCCGACGCACCGGGAGCTTCCCCGGGCGTGGCTGGAATGAGAGGACGTAGCTTGGGCGTCCGCGCAGCACTCGGATGCCGTCGAGCACTGCCGTGTATCTGTCGAGCAATTCCTCGTCGAAGACGATCTCGTTGTCGTCGTCCTCGTCCTCATCGTCTTCATCAGGCGGGTCGTCGAGCGCTTCGAGGAACTCCTCCCACCGCCGCTCCTCGGTCTCGAGGTCGTTGCCGGTAATCGGCTCGCCGTTCTTCGTGATCAGTTTCGCGTAGAGCACGCCGCGGTGCGGCTCGACGTCGTAGGTCCGCGTCTCGTCGTCGGTCACCTCGCCATCACCGTCGTATCGGCGCGTGCGCTGGCTCATCGCGTGCCGGAACCGGGCCGCGAACGCCTGCTCCTCGGCCCACTCGGCACGTTCGAGCGCCTTGTCGACGATGGCGCGCACCTCGCTCGTCGTGGCGTCGGATTGGGCCGTCGATGTGGGCACCGCCACCAGGCCGGCGCTCAGGACGGCGGCCGCGAATGCTGCTACGAGCTGCTTCATGGGCTGGGGGCTCCGTGGTACACGGAGAACGGACCCCAGCATACCGCATGCGTCCGGTGGTCACGTCAGCGTTCGAGGATCTCGAGCAGATACGCGAGCGCCGTCTCGCTGTCCATCAGCGAGAGTCTCCGCACGATGTCCCGCTGCAGCTCACGGTCGGTTTCCTGTCGCGCCATCTCCACGAGCGCGCCGTCTGCCTGCTGGATGAACAGCGCCTGAATCACCGCGCGGCGCACCCGCGGGTCGGTCTCGCTCGCATAGGTCTCACGCAGCACGTCGCCGGTGTCGCCGACCAGCCCCAGGTTGCGGATGATCGCCAGCCGCAGCTCGGCGTCCGACTCGGCCGCGAGCAGCTCAATCAGCCGCGTCGAGTCGCCGCCGATGAACATGGCGCGCAGCACCTGGAGCTTCTGCTCACGGGATGCCTCCTGGTCATAGAGCTGGCGTAGCTCCTCGCGCGCCCCCATCATGCCGAGCAGACGGATTGCCTGACCACGCAGCTCCTGGTCCGATTCGCCGGTGGCTGCCTGGAGCACCCATTCCGTGTCGCCGGCCATCATGAACGCCCGTAGCACGCGGGTCTTGATCGACACGTCGCTGGTGCCAGCGTAGATTTCCGCCAGCAATCCCCGGTTGCTCTCCGCGTCGACCATTCCCAGGTACTGGATCGCCTT
>JASLOY010000212.1 GCA_030745255.1 Vicinamibacterales bacterium | reverse complement strand
TTCCGCCGCGGCTACGCGCACCTGCGCACCCACGCCCTGTCGTTCGAAGGCTGGGTGTATCACACCCACATCACCGACCTGGCCGACCTCGCCGGGGCGTTCCCCGACACGACCATCATCTTCAATCATCTCGGGGGACCGATCGGGATCGGGCCCTACGCCGGCCGACGCGACGAGGTGCTGGCCGCCTGGAAGCCGGCGGTGGCCGAGCTGGCCAGACACGAGAACGTGGTGGCCAAGGTGGGCGGCATCCAGATGGTGGTGAACGGCTACGGCTGGCACGAGCGGGACCGACCGCCGACGTCCGACGATCTGGTTGAAGCCAACCGCGAGTGGTACGAGTACATGTTCGAGCAGTTCGGTCCCGACCGGTGCATGTTCGAGAGCAACTTCCCGGTCGACAAGCTGTCGTGCTCGTATGCGGTGCTCTGGAACCAGTTCAAGAAGCTGACGCGGAGCTTCTCGGCCGACGAGCGGGCGGCCATGTTTCACGACACGGCGCAACGCGTCTACCGTCTGCCTCAGGTCTGAGGGCCCGGGCTGTTCCTCGCGGGCGACGGATCTATACTGGCCCCTCCAATGCCCCTCGCCGCAGGCTCGACCCTCGGCCCGTACACCATCCGCGCCGAGCTCGGCCACGGCGGGATGGGTGTGGTCTACACGGCACACGACCCACGACTCGACCGTCAGGTCGCTATCAAGGTTCTGCCACCCGACCTGACCCGCGACGACACCGCGAAACAGCGATTTCTGCAAGAGGCCAAGGCGGCCTCGGCGCTCGACCACCCCAACATCTGCACCATCCACGAGATCAACGAGACCGACGACGGCCAGCTCTACCTCGTAATGGCCTATTACGAGGGCGAGACGCTGAAGGAGCGGATCGCGCGGGGGCCGTTGTCGGTAGACGAGGCGGTGGACATCGCCACGCAGGTTGGCCAGGGGCTGGCGGAAGCGCATGGCGCGGGGATCGTGCATCGGGACATCAAGCCCGCCAACCTGCTTGTGACCACGAGCGGGGTGGCGAAGATCCTCGACTTCGGCCTGGCGAAGCTGACGGGGACCGAGGGCGTCACGCAGACCGGCACGGCCGTCGGGACGGTGGCCTACATGTCACCCGAACAGGCACGGGGCGCGGAGGTCGGTCATCAGACGGACATCTGGTCGCTGGGCGTGGTGCTCTACGAGATGCTCGCAGGGGAGCAGCCGTTCCAGGGGGAGAACCTGCTGGCTCTCTCGAACGCCATCCTGACGAGCCACCCGCCATCGTTGGCCGGGAGTGCATCGTCGCTCAGCGGCGTCGTCAGCCACGCCCTGCACAAGGATCAGTCGCAGCGGTGCCAGAGCGTCGCCGACCTGGTCGAGAGGTTGCGGATGGCGACGGGGCCAACGTCAGGTCAGGCCACAGGCGAGTCCGACCAGCCGTCAGTGGCCGTGCTGCCATTCGCGAACATGAGCACCGACCCGGAGAACGAATTCTTCGCCGATGGCATCTCCGAGGACATCATCACGACGCTCGCCCGGATCGAAGGGCTGCGCGTGGCGGCCCGAGGGTCTGCGTTTTCGTTCAAGGGGAAGCACGTCGACCCACGCGAGATCGGCCAGAAGCTCCGGGTGGGCACCGTGCTGGAAGGGAGTGTCCGGAAAGCCGGCGCGCGTCTCCGGATCACCGCGGAGCTTGTCAACGTCGACGACGGCTATCAGCTCTGGTCCGAGCGCTACGACCGCCAGCTCGAAGACATCTTCGACATTCAGGACGAGATTGCCCGCACGATCGCCGATCGGCTGGAGGTGACCCTCACCGGCGGGTCACAGGCTCCGCTGGCCCCTCGCGCGACCGACAACATCAAGGCGTACGAGGCCTACCTGAAGGGTCGCGGCCTGCTCTACAAGCGCGGGCGATTCATCCTCGACGCATTGACGTGCTTCGAGGAAGCGGTGCAACTCGACCCCGACTACGCGCTGGCGTGGGCCGGGCTGGCTGACGGCCGCAGCACGCTCGGCTATTACGGCCTGGCCGCGCCCCACGAGACGATGCCACAGGCGAAGGACGCCGCCATGCGCGCGGTCGAGCTTGACGACTCGCTGGCCGAGGCGCATTGCGCCCTCGCACTTGCCACACTGCTCCATGACCTCGATGTGCCGACCGGGCGGCGCGAGTTTCTGCGGGCCATTGAGCTCGACCCAAAGTACCCGCAGGCCACGGCCTGGTACTCCATATTCATCCTGGCGTCCATTGATGGGCGGTTCGACGAGGCGACCGCCCTCATGACGCCGACTGTCGAACAGGATCCGCTGTCCGGGTACAACCGGGCGGTCCATTCCTTTCTCCTGACGTTCACCGGCCGACACGACGAGGCGATCGCGGAGGCGCTGGCGGCCGTGGAGCTCGACCCAGAATCGCTGCTGGCGCACTGGGACCTGCAGATCAGCTACACGTTCGCCGGCAGATACCCGGAGGCGATCGCCGCCGGGCATGCGGGGCTGGCCGTCACCCGCCGGCATCTGTGGCCACTGTTCTCGATGGGCCTGACCTATGCGGAATGGGGCAAGCGCGCGGAGGCCCGGACGCTGCATGACGAGTTGATGACGAGGGCGAAGCACGAGTGGGTGTCGCCAGGCGTATGCGCATGCTCGGCCGCGACGGCCGGACTCACCGACGACGTCATCAGCTTGATTACGCGCGCCATCGAGGAGCGCGATCCTTTTCTGATCATGTCGATGGGAACGCTGCCCATGATGGAGTGGCCGCGCCGGGTGCTTCGCGAGGCGGGCAAGCTCGATGAGGTCCGACGCCAGATCGGCATCCCGTCGAACGACTAGACGTCGTCCCTGGAAGCGCTATGCAGGCCTACATCACCGAGGCGCATCGTCGTGAATAGTCGCCGGCCCGGGACGTAGTTCCGATCGAGAGGAGGCGTCAATGAGCGTCGCCATCGTCCTCATCGTCCTTGGAGTCCTTGTCATCGCCACCCGGGCTCCCCTGATCTTCGCGCCGGCCCGGACCATCGAGCTCTATCGCACGCTGATCACGGGTCACCCGAAGGCCTTCGGCGCGATCCTGATCTTGACGGGCCTCGCCATCGTGATAGCGCTAGCCGGGGAGACCGGCACGGCGGCCGCCGTGCTCACGTTCATTGGCTGGTGGCTGGTCGTCTTCTCGCTCCTGCCCCTGCTGGTGCCGTCAGCGATGGTTCGGTTCATGACGCTGATTCTGTCTCTCATCAGCGCGCCCGCCGTCGCGAGAAGCATCGGTGTCCTCGCCGTCGTCATCGGGGCCCTGATCGCCTACTACGGATTCACACTACTCTAGCTGCTCTGTAGCGCAGCATCCCTCGCTACCCGGCTCGACCCGCCAGGTATAATCGGCAGACTTTCAGCCGACCATGCCTCTCGAGCCCGGTACGACCCTTGGTCCGTATTCCGTAACCGCCACGATCGGCGAAAGCGGGATGGGCGAGGTGTATCAAGCCCGCGACACCACGCTCGACCGGGACGTCGCGTTGAACGTGCTGCTGAACTGGCAGGCGCGGCTGCGGCGGTGAACAGGGAGCGTGGCTGGAATCATGGTGGTGAAACCTGTGCACAGGCTTTTCTTGACGTCAGCCGTCGCGGGAATGCTGCTGGCGGTCTCGGGCGAAGCGCTCGGACAGGAGCCCCGCCTCGACCTCGAGACCACCCTTGCCCGGGTCGGCGCTCGGCTGGAGCGTCACTACCAACGGTCGCAGCGCATTGTCTCCACTGAAAATGTGTGGGTACGGTCGTTCAACCGCCAGATGCGGCCGAATGGGTCGCCGCGGCGGCTCGAGTTCGAGCACCGCGTGGAGTGGAGCACGGTCGAGGACAATGGTGTGCCCACCGTCACGGTGCTACGTGACCTGCAGTCGGTAAACGGGCGGGAGCCGACGCCGCGCGACAAGGACGCCTGCCTCACGCCACTGTCGGTCGACGAAGATCCGCTGTCGGCGCTGCTGCCGGTACGGCAAGCAGAGTTCGAGTTCTCGCTGGGCAAGCTGGAGGTGATCGATGGCCGGCAGGTGGCGCGGCTGGACTACGTGCCGTTGGAGGAGGGCCGTGCCGAAATCACCTGGGACGACGATTGCGTGTCGCTCTCACTTCCTGGCCGGTCGCGCGGCGAGGCCTGGGTCGATGTGGAGTCGGGCGACGTGCTGCGGCTCGACGAGCGCCTGATGCGGCGGTTCGAGTTCCGCGCGCCCGAAGATCGACGCCGGGCGCGGTCGGGACAGTTCGCACTCGAACGGTCCGACTCGAGCATTCGCTACCAGCCCGTCACTTTCGAAGACCCGACCGAGACATTGATGCTGCCGCGCTCGATCGAGAGCAGCTGGACGCTGCAGGGGGGCGGGTTCCTGCCGCGCTACGTGCGCAGTCAGCAGTTTTCCGACCACCGCCGGTTTGTTGCCGACGGGCGCGTTCTTGACCCACTTGAGCTAGTCGACCCAGTTGAGCCGCCTGGAGCCGCCGGCGAGCCTGACGAGCAGTTACGCTAGAGTGCATCCTGGAGGTACTTCAGCATGCGGCCACCCCACTACGACCCTCACGAAACCGAGCGCATGCACGCGCTCGATGGTGCGGACCTCGCCTCCTTTGGTCGCCGGGCGGTGGCGTTCACCATCGATTTCTTGATCGGCGGAGCGATTTTCATGTCGCCCCTCGTGATCCTGTCCCTGATCTTCTTCTTCAGAGGGGCCGATCCGAATTTCCAGTTCACCGTCGGGGAACCTCGCGAAGGCACGATTCGTCTCAACTTCTTTGGTAACGCGTTCAGCATCGTCTATTGGTTGTTCTACTTCGGGCTCGCCACCTATTTCGGGAATGGCAGAACGCCGGGCAAGCGGATTATGAAGATTCGCGTCGTGTCCCTGGTGCACGAACGAATCAGTCTGTGGCACTCGATCGAGCGGGCTCTGGGTTATGCCGCTTCGGCACTCGAGTTCGGGTTCGGCTTCATGCAGTATTTCGTGCATCCCAACCGGCGCACGGTGCACGACCGCATCGCCGAGACCATCGTGGTGGACGAACGGCCGGCGCGTGCCGTCGAACTAGACGAGGCGAGCGTCAGCGCTTAGTGGTCCCGGTCATAAGCACGGTCACGCACCGAGGGCCCGCCGAGTGGGGTCGCGGTCGCTGCCGGCATCGTCTACTACGGGATTTCGCTGCTGTAGCCGCGTTGGTGGCGCAAGGCATACTGCCTTGCCACGCAGACCTAAAGGCCTGCGTCACAGAATCTCCTGCTACTCGGCTCACCCCCCCAGACATAATGGGCTGCTTCCCAGGCGAACGCTGGTTGCTGGGCGCCTCGAGAAGGGAACGATCCGATCTTGGCGAGTACCTGATACCATCCAACAACGCCACCGAGATCGAGCGGCGTTACTAATTGGAAGGTTGGAGAATCGTGCCCGGGCGTTCTTGGTAAACCTCCGAGCCTCACCGTCGTCTCTTAGCTTGAAGGGAGAAGCATCATGCAACGGTTTCTTGTCGTCTCGGCTCTCGTCCTCCTGGTCGGCGCCCCGGCGCTCGCGCAGGGTCCCTCGGCCAAGGTCACCGATCTCGCCTGGATGAGCGGCAGCTACACTAGCGACACGCTCGAAGAGAACTGGGCCGAGCCGAAAGCTGGCTCTATCGCCTCGCTCGTGCGGGGCGTCGGCGACGGCGCCACGAACATGATCGAGCTCATCGTGGTAGAGGAAGAGGGCGACTCGCTGACCCTGCGCCTCAAGCAGTGGGACCCCGGGATGCAGCCACGCGCCGACGGCTTTCAGGTGATGCAGTTGCAGGAGCTGGGCAACAACAAGGTCGTCTTCAAGAACACCGGCGAAGGCGGCATCCAGCAACTCGGATACAGTCTTGCCGGCAACACCTTCACGATCTCGGTAACCACGGCCCGGGGGGCATTCGACATCCCGCTGACCCGGAAAGCGCCGCAGTCGCCGCACTAGTCTGATGGCGGGCTGCCCCGGCGATGAACGCTGCTCGGTGCAGGGTTCGGTCTCGCCGGGGCGGCGGCCCTTCGTGCTCGACTGGGACTAGGAGCTGCAGGCGCGCGGAAGCCGTAGCTATCTCGAGCTGAGCGGCACCAGCATGTCGACCGCCGTGGCCTCCGGCTCGGCCGCCCTGCTGCTCGAAGCCAACCCAACCCTGTCGCCAGCGCAAGTGAAGGCGGCACTGCAACTGTCGGCCACGGTGCTGCCGGACGTCGGGCTCATCGAAGCAGGCGCCGGCAGCCTCAACGTGCTGCTCGCGCTGCACACCGCCATTGCCGGCCCAGGCGTGGTCCCGCCCGAGGCAACCATCTCAGGCGAGCCGGTCTCGCCCGGCGGCATCGCCTTTGGAAGTCGGATCATCTGGGGAGATCGGCTTGTGTGGGGCGACCGCATCATCTGGGGGGACCGCCTTGTGTGGGGCGACCGCATCATCTGGGGAGATCGCCTTGTCTGGGGCGACCGCATTATCTGGGGGGACCGCCTTGTGTGGGGAGATCGAATCGTGTGGGGTGACCGCATTA
>JASLOY010000211.1 GCA_030745255.1 Vicinamibacterales bacterium | reverse complement strand
CTGAGCCCTGGCGAGCTGCGCGCCGCGTTCGACGGTTGGACGCTATGCCACGACGAAGAGTGCACGGCCCCGTCCGGGGTCGCGCGTCTCGTCGCCAGGAAGAAGGGTTAACCGACGCGGGTCTTGCGGGAGGTGGTCCGGCGACGAGTCTTGCTCTGCCGGGCGACGAGCGCCCGACACTCGTTGATCAGCAGCTCGAGATGCTCTCGCTCCTCGTCGGCGAACTCCAAGAAGATCCGTTTGCCCTCGGAGTCCTCGAACCGCTCACCGTAGCGTTTGAAGAACTTGTGTGACCCGCGCTCGCACCGGATGCCGATCATCAGCGCTTCCCGATCGTCGACCACGTTGGCAAGCTCGTCCGCGCCGGTGGCAAACAGTCCGTTCGCGGCCCCCTTGAAGAAGAGAAACGTCGGGTAGGACTCGAGCTGTGGGTCTTTGGCGCGTAGCATCGTGTAGCGCTGCTCGAGCGTCCCGAGATGCTCCTGCTCTTCCTCGGCCAGACGCCGGAAGACCTTTCGAGCCCGCGCATCCTGCACGACCTTGGCGCCGCGCGTATAGAACTCGAGGCCGCTGCGCTCGGTCGCAATTGCGATCCGAAGCGCGTCCCGCGCGAACAACAACTCGGTCGTCGCTTCCGCGCGCGGTGTCCGACGGCCCGCCTGGCAATTCTCGCAGATTCCGTGGATCTGCAGCACACTCTGGCTGGCCTGGAATCCCCGCGCGGCGGCGATCTCCTCGAGGAGCGCTTCGATGTCTGAGCTCAAAAACTCTGACGACCGGTTGCACGATTCGCAGATGAAATGAAAATGCCGCGGATGGCGGTAGGAGTGCTCGAACCTGAAACGGCCTTCACCGAAATCGACCTTGCGGGCGATCCCAGCATCGACCATCCACTGCAATGCGCGGTAGACGGTGGCCCGACTGATCTTCTGACCTTCGTGACGCATCAGGTCGACCAGGTCGTCAGCGCTCAGATGGCCGTCTTGACGCAGGAAGACGCTGACGATCAGCTCGCGCTTGCCGGAGCGCTTACCGCCGGCCGGGCGCAGGCGTTCGAGGTAGTCCGTCTGTGCGTCCATACCATTGGCCGCGCCAGGGCCCGCGCCGACAGGCGGTGCCCCATGCGACCGCCGTAGGGAGCTATACGCCGAAGGACGAGCCGCACCCGCAGGTCGACTTGGCGTTGGGATTCTTGATCGTAAATCCGCCGCCGGTCAGGTTGTCCACGAAATCAACCTGCGCGCCGGTCAGATACCGCAAGCTGATGGGGTCCACATACAGACGGACGCCATTCGACTCGAAGACACGGTCGGCCGATGCGTCGCCCTCCCCCTCTTCGATCATGAGCCCATACTGAAAACCGGAACAACCACCGCCCTGTACGAACACTCGGAGCCCTGCGCTCGTCTTTTCCTCTTCCGCCATGAGGGCGGTTATCTTGGAGGCGGCAGTCTCGGTCACCGTGATCAACTCTGACATCGGTTGAAATCTCCTCAAGGCCCCAGAACGGCGCCTTGGATGGATTATATCGGGGCACCACGTGGCGCTTCAAGACCAGCCGCGACGCCTGCCGACTCGCGCGTCAAGTAGCGCTCAAAGCGACTGCAAATGCTGATGTCATACAATGAGGAAACCGAAGGTTGCCGGCCGCCCTCGACCCAGGAACGCATTTGTCCACCCCGACAGACGGCTCGCTACTCGACCGCGCGCATTCACGATGGGCCGAAATTGGTTTGAGCCTGCCTGATCTGGCACCGGCCATCGCACTGCAGGAATCGCTGGTTGCCCGCACGATCCTCGCAGTGGATCGACTGGGCCACGGCGGGCCACCGATCGTCAACCTTACACCGGACCAGGCCGCCGACAAGTTGCGGGCCGGCACTCCCGTTTTGCGGGGGGAGCGGGTGGCATTGCCGGTCGCCTTGCTTGAACCGCTGCTCCTCGAGGCCTGCGACGATTTGGCCGTTGGAGGCGCAGGCGATGTCGCACGGCGTGTTCGCAGCTGTCTCGACGAAGGGCGCATCAACATCAATTCGCTGCTGACCACCTCGTTCGACCGCAACCAGACTGCCATTCTTGGGAAGGCGGTGCACGAGGGGATCGCGCCGGATGTACTCTGGCTTGCGGCGGAGCTGGCCGTTGGCCCTGCTGCGCACGTAGCGCAACGGGGGCTGCTGGACCCGGACGGCGCCGCGCCCCACTCGTCGGTCATCGGCGCGCTGGAGGCTTGGCCACACGGCTACTGCCCGGCATGCGGGTCCTGGCCGGCATTCGGGGAAGATCCGGACCGGTCCAGGCAGCTCCGATGCTCGTTCTGCGGCGCCGGCTGGCGCCCACGCGACCTCGGCTGCACCTACTGCGAGGACGGACCCGACCACGTGACCTCGCTGAAGACGGACCCAGGCCTGACCCACCGCGCGACGCTCTGCTCAGGATGCGGCGCCTACCTCAAGTGGCTCGATCTGGCGGGGCCGACGCCGTTCGAGCTGCTCCCGATCGAAGACCTTGCCTCCACTCCGCTCGATGTGCTGGCGGTCAAGGAGGGCTTTGGGCGTCCCTCGCTGCCCGATCTCGGCGGGCCGGAACGATTTCCCTGCCAGATGGTTGACCCGCGGCGCTGAGGGCTGTTTGGCGGCCGCCATGACGTTGACGTCGATATAATCAATCAATGCCGAAGTCGATGTTCATGCGAAACCTGTCTGCTTTGGCGCTGGTGCTGGTCGCTGTCGCGGTGGTCGGACCGGTGAGGCCGGCGACGGCGCAGAACCTCCCGCACGCGCGGCTGTTCAAGCCCGAGGATCTCGGTCTACTCGAGGGCCCGGACCGCAGCCTGTGGCAGAAGCCGGACGAGATCATGGACGCCCTGAACATCGCCGACGGCTCCACCGTCGCCGATGTCGGAGCCGGTGCCGGCTGGTTCACGGTGCGGCTTGCGCGACGGGTCGGTCCCAACGGACGGGTCTATGCCGAAGACATCCAGCGCGAAATGTACGAGGCGATCAGCAACCGCGTCAGCCGAGAGGGGCTCACGAATGTCGAGCCGGTGCTCGGCACCGCCGAAGACCCGATGCTGCCGACCGGTCTCGACGCGGTGCTGATTGTGGACGTGTATGCCGAACTGGAGAACCCGGTCTCATTGCTGACCGACGTCGCCTCAGCGCTCAAGCCGCAGGGACGTCTCGGGATCGTCGACTGGACCAAGGAGGGCGGCGGCCCGGGAATACCGATGGAGGAGCGGGTCGAGGCGGCCGACGTCATCCGTGACGCAGAGACGGCCGGGCTCAGTCTGCTGTCCCACGAAACGTTCCTCACCTACCAGTTCTTGCTCGTCTTCGAGCTCGAGCAGCCGGCGGCTCCAGCCACGCTGCAGCCACGATAGGTCGTCGTGCGGCCTTATTCCGTCTCGTTCGGGGCCGTCGTGGACGGCCAAGGTGCGCACGTGCGCGCCTCGCGGGCGCAGAGTGGGGCCGTGGGGTCCCCGCGTAGCGCCCGCGGGGTTTCGGGGCGCAGCCCCGTCTAGACAATGCCCACCGCGCTCACCATTGCCGGCAGCGATTCGGGTGGCGGGGCCGGTCTCCAGGCCGACCTGAAGACGTTTGCCGCACACGGCGTGCACGGCGTGTGCGCCGTCACCGCCGTTACCGCCCAGAACACTGTTGGCGTGACGGCGGTTGAACCGGTTGCTCCGCAATTCGTCGTGGCGCAAATCGAAGCGGTGATTGCCGACTTCGAGGTCCGGGCGGTCAAGACCGGCATGCTCGCCAGACTGGAGATCGTCGCCGCTGTGTGCGCGACGCTCGAGACGCTCGCCGACGTTCCGGTGGTAGTGGACCCCGTCATGGTCGCGACTAGCGGCGACAGGTTACTCGACGACGACGCCGTCGATCTTGTCCGCACCGGACTGCTCCCACGTGCGCGTGTGGTCACCCCAAACTGGCAGGAGGCGGAGGTATTGGCGCAGATGCCAATCGCGTCGTTGCAAGATGCGAGACGAGCCGCCGTCCAGATTCGTTCGCGCGGCGCCGGTGCCGTCGTCATCACCGGAGGTCATCTCGGCGAAGCGGATGCAATCGATCTGCTCGACGATGGCGACGCCGTTGTCGAGCTTCGAGGACCGCACGTCGAGAGCCGGAGCACCCACGGCACCGGCTGCACGTTTGCCGCGGCGGTCGCCGCAGGACTCGCGCAGGGCCAGGGTCTGGGCGATGCCGTGGCCGGAGCGAAACGCTACGTCGAGGGCGCAATTCGACATGCCACGCCACTCGGGCACGGCAACGGGCCCCTCAATCATTTCTGGCGCAAATGAGTGACAATAGGGGATGTATGCCGACGCCGCTCTACGCGGTGACGACCGATCCGCTGGATCTCGACGCACTCGTGAAGGTCGTCACCACTCCGCCTCCTGACGTACCGGAAGAGCCGCAGGCCATTGGCCCTGGCGCGATCACATCGTTTGTGGGCATCGTCCGAAATGAGAATGGCGGCCGGCGCGTCCTGCGGCTCGAGTACGAGGGCTACGAGAGCTTGGCGTTGCGGGCCTTCGAGCGGATCGGCGCCGAGACCGCCGAGCGCTGGACGGTGCGCATGGCGCTCCATCATCGGCTCGGGACGCTGCAGATTGGTGAGGCCAGCGTGATGATCGCAGTCTCGTCGCCGCATCGGGCCGATGCCTTTGCCGCGTGCCGGTATGTCATTGAACGGGTGAAGCAGATCGTGCCGATCTGGAAGCGTGAGTACTTCGAGGGTGGCGACATGTGGATCGAAGGCGCCACGGCGGATCCCACCGATGGGAATGCGCGTGAGAGCGCCTATCGAGTGGCCGGTATCGGGTGACCCGGGCATCAACATGCGCGTAAACATCCGTCTATTCGCCCGGCTCCGAGACATTGCGGGAGCCGGGGAGATCGAGCGGCACGTGCCCGACGGCGCCACGGTGCGAACCGTGTGGACTGCGCTGGCCACCGAGTTTCCGGACCTGATGGACTACGAGACCTCCATCTCGACGGCGGTGAACGCGGAGTACTCGCGGATGGAAGCGCCGGTTGGCGAGGGCGACGAAGTGGCATTCCTACCACCGGTGTCCGGCGGCTGAGGCCGTCTTTCTTGACTTCTGATTTCTGACTTCTGACTCCTGACTCCTGACTTCTTGAGCAATCGGTAATCATGTTCGACAAGCTCCAGACGATTGACATGCGGTACGAAGAGTTGATGGCACTCGTCAGCGACGCTTCGGTGCAGGCCGATCCGGTCCAGTATCGGACCCACGCGAAGGCGCTGGCCGACATCCAGCCACTCGTGGACACGTTTCGCGAATACAAATCCGTGCTGACCGAAATCACCGAAACGCAGGAACTGGCCAAGAACACCGACCGAGACATGCGGGAGCTGGCCGAGCAGGAGCTGGCCACGCTGGAGACGCGGCGCGACGACCTCCTTGCCGAGATCAAGGTTCTCATGGTGCCCAAGGATCCCAACGACGAGAAGAACGTCGTGCTGGAGATCCGCGCCGGAACCGGCGGGGACGAAGCGGGGCTGTTCGCCGGGGACCTTTTCCGTATGTACGCACGGTTCGCCGAGCGGCAAGGCTGGAAGGTGGACGTCATGTCCACCAGCGAGAGCGGTGTCGGGGCGATCAAGGAAGTGATCGCGCTTATCGAAGGTCACCAGGTCTACAGCCAGCTGAAGCACGAAAGCGGGGTCCACCGGGTGCAGCGTGTGCCGACCACCGAAGCCAGCGGCCGCATACACACCTCGACGGCGACCGTCGCCGTGCTGCCGGAGGCGGAGGAAGTCGACATCGCGATCGAACAGCAGGATCTGCGAATCGACACGTTCTGTTCGAGTGGCCCTGGCGGTCAGAGCGTGAATACCACCTATTCAGCGGTGCGGATCACCCATCTGCCAACCGGTCTGGTCGTGTCGCAACAAGACGAGAAGTCGCAGATCAAGAACCGCGCGAAGGCGATGAAGGTGCTGCGGGCGCGGCTTTACGAGATGGAACTGCAGCGCCAGCACGACGAGATCGCCGAGGACCGGCGGAGCCAGGTGGGCACCGGCGAACGGTCCGAGAAAATCCGCACCTACAACTTCCCGCAGAACCGGGTCACCGACCATCGGATTGGGTTCACGACCCACCGCCTTACCGAGATGCTCAACGGCGACCTGGCCGAGATGAGCGAGGCGCTCACGACGTACTTCCGCGCCGAAATGCTCAAAGACGCGGAGCCGATCGCCAGGTCGTGACAGGGCGTCGGTACACGGCCCGGTCAGCAGATCATGACAACGCTCCAGGCGCGGGTGTCGGCCGCTCGAGGCCAGCTGGTTGCCGCCGGCATCGACGAGCGTGACGCGACGATTGATGTCGAGGTACTGGTCCGGCACGCGCTTGGTTGGGACCGAGCGCGGTATCTCGCGTGCACGCGCGACCCTGTGCCGCCGGCGCTCGACGAGCGGCTCGACCCGCTGGTCGAGCGGCGATGCCGACGCGAGCCGGTGGCGCAGATCACCGGGTCGCGGGAGTTCTGGGGACT
>JASLOY010000210.1:454-6565 GCA_030745255.1 Vicinamibacterales bacterium | reverse complement strand
ACGTCTCCGTATCGGCGTGGGGCGTGGAGACCCGAGACATCACCTGTCGGGTCGGGTGCTCTCCCGATTCGACCCGGATGAACGGCCCGAGATGGATGACGCGGTGCGCAGCGCCGCCGAAGCGGTCGACCTCTTCATTGCGTCCGGCATCGAGCCGGTCATGAACCGGTTCAACCGAGTCGGTGCGACCGAGACCGACACCGAGGAGAGCGAAGAGGGTGCCGATAGCGTGTGACATCGGTTCAACCACCCGGCGCGTGTCTTGACCGCGACCGAGCGAGTCCGTTAGGCTCATGAGTGTCATCGAGACGCGACACTGTCGCGTCCACCAGCCAACTCCTTGCCACCGCGTGTGGCCGTCAGTCCAGAAGGAGCATCATGCCAAGCGATCGAGAATACGAGCTCGTCTACATCGTGGCCCCTACCGCCACCGATGCGGAGGTGGAGGCTCTCCAGGCGGAGATCTCCGAGCTCGTTCAGAAATTAGGTGGTAGCGTTGAGAACACCGACGTCTGGGGACGCCGGAGGCTGGCATACGAGATCGGGCACCACAACGAGGGGATCTACATCGTCCAGTTGCTCGAAGGGCCGGGCGAGATGATTGCCGAGTTGGGACGCCGGTTGCGGGTGCGAGACCAGGTGCTGCGCCACTTGACGGTGCGGGTGGATGAGGACCTGCGAAAGGTCAGGCGAGCGGCCGAAAAAAAGAAGGCCACGGTACAGCGACGCCGCGCCGCTCGTGGCAAGCCACCATTGCCAGAGGCAGATAGCGCGCCTGCGGCGGCGGGGTCGCCCGAGGTGGCGGCGACAGACGCCGAAGCCACCAGCGCCGCTGCAAAGACCGCGGAGACATCGGAGGTGCAGCAATGAAGGGTGGGCGCTCAGGAGCGCGTAAACCGAAAACTGACCGGCCGAAGCGCGGCATGTTTCGGCGCAAGCGGGTCTGTCGGTTCTGCGTCGACAAGATCCCGTACATCGACTACAAGGCTGTCCGGATGCTGATTGCAAGCATTCCCGAGCGGGGCAAAATCCAGCCCCGACGGCTCTCGGGCACCTGTGCGCGGCATCAACGCAAGCTGCAAACTGCCATCAAGCGGGCCCGGCAGCTGGCGTTGATCCCGTTTGTGACCGACTAGCCGTTGGTCTGAACATGCGCCTCGCTTTGCGGGGCGGTCGGAACCGCGGTGCCGAACCACTGCCACGGGTGTGGGAATACGGTGTCGCAAGCGGAGCGAGACAGATGTCAGTGCAGGTCATTCTCAGGGAACCGGTCGAGCATCTCGGGCGGCGCGGCGATGTCGTCAAGGTTGCCAACGGGTATGCGCGTAACTATCTCTTGCCGCGTAAGCTCGCGCTGCCGGTGACCGAGGCGAACCGGCGGCAGGTCGACCGCGAACGCGTCGTGGCCGACGCGCGTGATGCCGAAGAGAAGCAGGGGGCAGAGGCGTTTGCCGCGCGCCTCAATGGCGTCGTGTGTGTCATCGACCGCCGCGTCGGCGAGAACGACACCATGTATGGGTCTGTGACCAGCTCCGACGTGGCGGCGTGTCTGGCCGAGCAGTCGATCGAGGTCGACCGACGGAAGATCAAGCTCGATGAGCCGTTGAAACAGCTCGGCGCCCACACGGTGCCAGTCAAAGTGCATCGGGAAGTGACGGCCAAGATCACCGTCCGTATCGTGAAAGAGGGCGCCGCGAACGAGGATGATGACGTGGCCGAGTCCGGCGACGCCAAGAGTGAGACGGCGTCGCTGGACGAGAGCCCCGGCTCGGCCGCAGAATAGCGCCCGGGCTGCCAGCGACGAATCCTTGGCCCCGCCGTCCCTCATTGCCGGTCCTTGAGCTGGCACCCAAGCTGCTGTCATGGCCGAGACGGTCTCTCCTGCCGCTGCCGATAAATCGCTGCCTCACAATCTCGAGGCAGAGCGCTGTGTCCTCGGAGCGATCCTGATTCACAACGACACGTTCAATCAGGCGGCGGAGCTGATTGACGCCGACGACTTCTTTCGGGACGCGCATCGGCGCGTGTTCGACAAGATGGTGGATCTGAACGAGCGAGGTGAGGCCATCGACTTGGTCACCCTGAAGGAAGAGCTCGGGCGGTCGGGAGATCTCGACGGTGTAGGCGGACCGGCGTATATCGCCGGGTTGGTGGACGGAGTGCCACGCTCTACCCACGTCGAGCACTATGCGCGGATCGTCAAGGAGAAGGCGACGCTTCGCAACCTGATCTTCTCCGCCAATCGCATTCTCGAAACGGCATACAGCGCGGAGGACGAGGCCGATACGATTCTGGACCAGGCCGAACAGTCGATTTTTTCCATTGCCGACGACAACATCCACACCGGGTTCGTGCCGCTCCGCGACCTCGTGCAGGGCAGCTTCGAGGCTATCGAAAAGCTGCAGGAGCACAAGGGGCTGGTCACCGGTGTTCCGACCGGGTTCGTGGGTCTCGACGAACTGACGTCGGGTTTCCAGCCTTCGGATCTGATTATCGTCGCCGCCAGGCCGTCGATGGGCAAGACGGCGTTCGTGTTGAACATCGCCCAGCACCTTGGCGTGAAGACCGACATGACGATCGGCTTCTTCAGTCTGGAGATGTCCAAGGAGCAGCTGTTCATGCGGATGCTGACGACCGAGGCGGAGGTCGACTCGCACAAGTTCCGCGGCGGGTTCCTCGGGGAGCGGGATTATGGGCAGTTGTCGGGAGCGCTGGGCCGGTTATCTGAGGCGAAGGTGTTCATCGACGACAGCGCCGCGATTGGGGTGCTCGAGATGCGGGCCAAGGCGCGCCGGCTGATGTCGGAGCACGGCCTGCACTTGCTCGTCATCGATTATCTCCAACTGATGCAGGGGCGTGGCAGGTTTGACAACCGGACTCAGGAGCTGGCCGCAATCTCGCGGTCACTCAAGGGCCTCGCCAAGGAGCTGAATGTTCCGGTGGTGGCGTTGTCTCAGCTGAGTCGCGCGCCGGAGGGCCGCGCGGACCGGCGGCCGCTGCTGTCGGACCTGCGCGAATCGGGCGCGCTCGAGCAAGACGCCGACCTCGTGATGTTCATCTATCGCGACGAGGTGTACAACGATAGTCCGGAGAACGAGAATCTGGCCGAGATTATCATCGGCAAGCAGCGGAACGGACCGACCGGCGTCGTGAAGCTCGCCTTCCTGAAGCAGTGTACGCGGTTCGCCAACCTGACGTCCGCCTACGAATGAGTCGATTGCGTCGTGGTCCGACCCACCTTCGCGCACATCGACCTTGACGCGGTCCGCGTCAACTACCGGGAGGTGGTCTCGTATGTGGGGAGTGGCCCCGGTCGGCCTCACATCATTGCAGTCGTCAAGGCGAATGGCTATGGGCACGGCGCGGTGCCGGTGGCGCGCGCGCTGGAGGCGGCCGGAGCTGAGATGCTGGCGTGCGCCGACATCGAGGAGGGAGTGGAGCTGCGCCGCGGCGGCGTGCGTGCCCCCATTCTGGTATTTGGAGCGCTGAGCGTCAGCGATCTCGACGGCGTGTTCACACACGGCCTGACGCCGACGATCTCCTCGCCGTTCGCCGCCCGAGCGCTCCGGGAGGCGGCGACGAGCCGGGGCACGCGGGTCGCCTGCCATCTGAAGATTGACACCGGGATGAATCGGCTGGGGTTTCGCTATGACAACCTCACCGAGACCCTGCCGCAGGTGCTCGATGGCTCCGGTCTCGAGATCGACGCGGTCTACACGCACTTTGCCACAGCCGAGGACCCGGCACACCCGCTCTTCGACATCCAACGCGCTCGATTCGACGCGGCGGTGGGCTGTCTGGCGGAGCTCGGCGTTCGGCCTCGCCTGAGACACGCGGCCAACAGTGCGGCGCTACTGCGGGAGCGCGGGACATGGTACGAGGCGGTCAGGCCAGGGTTGCTGCTCTACGGCGTCGCGCCCTCCGGGGCAGCTGACGTGCTGCCGCTGACACCGGTGATGACGCTGCGTAGCCGGGTGGTCGCGGTCAAGGGGATGCATGTCGGCGAAACCGCTGGCTACGGGGCCCGCTCGCCGGTGACGCGTCCGACCACGGTCGCCGTCGTGCCGGCCGGGTACGCCGACGGGCTGGACGTGCGGATTGCCGGGCGTGGGTCTGTCATCGTAGGTGGCCGCCGCGTACCGGTCGTGGGCGCGGTCTCCATGGACTCGATCACGATCGATGTGACCGGTCTCCACGTGACGCCGGGCGACGAGGTGGTGCTGCTCGGCTCACAGGGTGGAGCCCGTATCGATGCCGGCGAGGTAGCTGCGGCGATCGGGACGGTGCCTCATGAGATTCTGTGTCGCACTGGCAGCCGAATCATTCGAACCTATGGGCCCGCGCAAGAGTAACTTCCCATGTGGGTCCGCCGATGCATCCCGACTGAGCAGGAAGGCGCACACGTGCGCGCCTCGCGGGCGCGGGGTCTTGCGACGGGCCGCGGGGTCCCCACACGCCCCCGCGTGGGGTTCGGGGCGAAGCCCCGACTGAAATGAAAGGCCCAAACACCGTTTTCGTGTGCCAGAGTTGCGGCGCCCAGTCACGGAAGTGGCTCGGTCGGTGTTCGGAGTGCGACGAGTGGAACTCGCTGGTCGAAGAGCGTACGCCCTCTGCCCATGGTCAGTCGAATGCGCGGCCGGAGTTGACGGGGGAAGGTGCACGGCTGTACGCCGACATCGAGTCGTCGGACGCGGAGCGAATATCCTCCGGTGTCAGCGAGCTCGACCGTGTTCTCGGTGGTGGGATGGTGCCGGGGTCGCTCGTGTTGCTCGGTGGCGAACCTGGCATCGGCAAGTCGACACTCCTGTTACAGGCCGCGGCGCGAGTCGCCGAGACGGGTCGATCGGTGCTCTACTGCTCCGGCGAAGAGTCTCCACATCAGGTCAGGGCCCGTGGGGAGCGACTGGGTGTCACTGATGCCCCGTTGTATCTGCTGGCGGAGACCTGTCTGGAGCGGGTGCTCGAGGAGATCACACGGCTGTCGCCCGGCCTCGTGATCGTCGACTCGATTCAGACCATGTTCTCGTCGAAGCTGGAGTCGGCTCCGGGCACCATCGGGCAGGTGCGTGAGGTGGCGACCCAGCTGTTGTTCACGGCCAAAGGGCGGAACGTCACCGTCCTGATCGTCGGGCACGTCACCAAGGACGGCAATCTCGCGGGCCCGAAGGTGCTCGAGCACGTCGTGGACACGGTGCTTTCGTTCGAGGGCGATCGTCACCATGCTCACCGAGTCGTCCGCGCGGTCAAGAATCGGTTCGGTGCGGTGAGCGAGCTCGGGGTGTTCCGGATGACCGCGACCGGTCTCGAGACCGTGCCCAACCCCTCGCAGCTGTTTCTCTCCGAGCGCAAGGCGGACGCACCGGGGTCGGTGGTGCTGTGCTCGATCGAGGGGTCGCGCCCGATTCTGGTCGAGGTCCAGGCGCTGGTCGGCACGGGCGCCTACGGCAATGCCCAACGGGTGACGAGCGGGGTCGACCGGCAGCGGCTGTCGCTGCTGCTGACGGTGCTCGAGAAGCGGGTCGGGCTACATCCAACGGGTGAAGACGTGTTCGTCAACGTACCCGGCGGCGTCCTGGTCAACGAGCCGGCGGCCGACTTGGCGGTCGTGGCGGCGGTCGCATCCAGCATGCGGAATCGGCCGGTCCTGCCGCGCGTGGCCGTATTCGGCGAGGTCGGGTTGGCGGGCGAGATTCGAGGCGTCAACCAAGCCGGCCTCCGCGTGCGCGAGGCGGCGCAAATGGGGTTCACGCGGTGCCTTATGCCATCGACAAATCGCGGTCCCGACATCGCGGAGCCCGGATGTGAGCTGATCGGGGTGAACACCGTCGAGCAGGCGCTGGAAGGACTGTTCGCATGAAAGCCCTTAGATTCCCTCCTGTCTCCTTGGGGGGTCTTCCATGGTAACCGCCATCATTGCGGCGGGTGGGCGCGGAGCCCGTATGGGTGGTGATCGCCCCAAGCAGCTCCTGTCGCTGGGTGGTGCCACGATTCTCGAACGCAGTGTGGCCGCCTTCGACCGATGTGACCGGGTCGATGAGATCATGCTCGTCGTGCCGCCCGAGCTGGCTGCCGACCCGTCGTTGGTGTCCACTCCTGGGGGGACGCCGCTCC
>JASLOY010000210.1:0-444 GCA_030745255.1 Vicinamibacterales bacterium | reverse complement strand
GACTCGGTGGCTATCGGGTTCGACGCCTCGTCTGAGTCGAGTGAGATTGTCGTGATCCACGACGCGGCCAGGCCGTTGTGCTCCCCCGAGCTGATCATCCGGACGGTCGATGCGGCGCTCCGGCATGGCGCGGCGATTGCGGCGTTGCCGGCGCACGACACCGTCAAACAGCGCGCATCGGGCGACGACCGGTTCGTCGGACGGACGTTGGCGCGCCAGACCATCGTGCTGGCGCAGACGCCGCAGGCGTTTCGGCGAGAGGTGCTGGCCGAAGCGATCGGGCTCGGCCGACGGGGCGAGACAGCCACCGACGAGGCGGTGCTTGCCGAGCGGGCGGGACACCGAGTTGCGCTCGTCGAGGGGGACCCGCGGAACATCAAGATTACGACCGAAGGCGACCTGTCGATCGCCAGGCGGCTGTTGGAGAACACGATGTCGACCGGA
>JASLOY010000020.1 GCA_030745255.1 Vicinamibacterales bacterium | reverse complement strand
AGCTGGTCGACCCAACAGGTCTGGTTCTCGTGAAACTCGAAATTGTTGAAGGTGTGGCCAGCTCCAGGTGGTTGCCAAACGAAGGATCCATCGGATTGGTGGCGATCTGCTGGCCGCGGGTCACTTCGCTGTCCACGCCGAGACCGGCCAGCAGCGTGACATGCTCGTAGAGGAACACCCATCCGCTGCCTGCCGTCGAGTCGGCGCCAACCAGCAGCTTGACCAGGCTGCCCGGGCGCGAATCGATCGACGGGCCCACCGAGACGATGGTGCCGGCGCCGACGGCGAAGAGTGGCGCACCGGTGTCCATCGGGATGTCCATGCCGGGGTGCCCGATCGCCCCCTGGTCGAGCGAGCTTCGCACGATGCCGAACGGGTTGATGACGCCGCGCAGGTTGATGTCGTCCACCCGGAACGGCATGGCCAGACCGGTCGGCACCGAGGCAAACGTTGGTGTGGTCCCGCTGGCGCCCCCCGTGTCGCCCGCGGCTCCATTGTTGGAAGACGGTGCGAGCGGGTTGCCGGTGGTGCCACCACCACCCCCGCCGCACCCGACCAGCGCCACGAGCAGGACGGCCAGAAGACTCCGCATAACATGGTCTCTCACGTCGAATCGGGTCCCGCGCGCAATGGATCGCCGATGAGCCGACGCTCGCACGGAGACACGCACCGGGCGACATGCCCAGCTCTAGCGAGGCTCCGCCTCAGACCACCCAGATGCCGTCGGCTCCCGCCTCGCTAGTTTCCATTCATCAATGGCCCCGCTACGCGCGGGCTAGACTCCATGAGCGGCCCGAAGGCAAAGGGAACGCGAACAAGTGTTGACTCACCAGCCCCTATTCGCACCACGCAAGGAGTCTAGCTTCGTAATCGGCCCGAACGGGAGCGTTGTGTAGCGACGGACGTAGTGACGGCAGACGACCTCAACGTGATGGGGCGGGGTCGACGGCGACGGCGACCCGGCTGGCGCTTTCGCGCTCGCCGTCACTTGCCCACAGCTCGAGCTCGTAGTCGCCCGGGGTGTCGAACGAGGCCAGGGTGCGGGGCTCGCCGGGCGCGCTGAAGGTGACCGTGCCCGGACCGGTGAGCATGCGCCACCGACTGACCAGGGCGCCGGCCCGGGGCAGCCCTTCGTCGCGGACGCTCCCGAAGAGCTTCAGCTCGCTGCCGACCGAGGCGGTTACCTCCGGTGGAGCGCCACCGGGTCCGTTGCGGAGACCGAGAAACCTGATCGTGGGCGTGCGGTTGAGACAGACGCCGCGCGGCGCCTCGGCCGGCTCGACGTCGCGCAGCACGGCACGCGCCGAGCCCACCTCGAGCTCCCAGTTGTATTGCAGCATGTCGGCACTGGTGGTCGACTTTGTGCCGGCGTGGTCCAGCGTCCACCGCAGTCCGCCGGTGAAATCCGACCCCATGACCACGATGCACTGGAAGCGCTGATGCCCTGGCAGAAATGTCGTGGCTTGCTGGCGATCCGCCGGGTCGGGTCCGAAGCTGTTGAGGGGACCGACGGGTACGGTGACCGGCTCGAAGTTGTGGCTGAAATAAGCGAACGACAACACGTGCAACCCCTCATCGGTCACGAGGAAGCCGTCGTAGACCGGATACACCGGCTCGTTCTGGGCGGAGGCGACCAAGGCGAGCGGTCCCGTCAGCAGCACGATGGCCACGAACGCCGGGATGACACGTGTTCGGGAGACGGTCATGATCCTCTCTCCAGGTAGCACCCGTGCTCGGGAAGTCGCAAGAGCATGTATCACGAGCCGGCGTATCGCCACAACCTCTCAATCGGTGCGGTCTAGTGTCAAGGGGTGCTACACTGGCGGAAATCCGTCGGGTCGCATCACCCTGGAGGTCCGCCATGCGCGCTGTCTCGACTTGCCTTGCAAGCTGTGCCACTTGTGCCGCCGCGCTGTTGGTTGCCATCGTCGTCAGCATTCCGGGCGCTGCCGCGGCGGGCCAGGCGGGCGCCGACGCCACCTTCATGCGGGACGTACTGCCTATTCTGCAGCGGACCTGTCAACGATGCCATCGTCCGGGCGCTGGCGCCCCGATGTCGTTGCTGACCTATGAGGAGACCCGTCCCTGGGCCCGGGCCATCAGAGAGCGCGTCGTGGCCCGCCAGATGCCGCCTTGGCACATCGACCGCAGCATCGGGGAATACGTGGCCGACCCGTCGCTCAGCGACGACGAGGTTGCGGCCATCGTGGCCTGGGTCGAAGCGGGCGCGCCCCGTGGCAACCCCGCCGACGCGCCGCCGCCGGTCGAGTTCGCTGACCTGAACGAGTGGACATATGGCGAGCCGGATTTGATCGTCCAGATGGAGGAAGGGTTCGAGATACCGGCCGAGGGCGCCGACTTCTACCCGTCGGAGGTCATCGACCCGGGGCTGACCGAAGACCGGTATGTGAAGTGGGTGCAGATCATTCCGGAGGCCTATTGCTGCGTGCATCACTCGCACGTCTATGTGAGCGTGCCCGACACGGTCGAGGACCGCGAGGAGTTCCGGCTCGGCATGGGGTCGAACACGCGCGAGATTGACCTGATCGAATACGCCATGGGCAGCACCGGCCAGTACTACCCAGACGGCACGGGGCGGAAGCTGCCGGCAGGCGGGCTGTTCCGTTTTGCGCCGCACTATCACCCGTGGGGCGAGGAAACGATCGACCGCCAGAAGGTCGGTATCAAGTTCTACCCCAAAGGGGAGGTGCCCGAGCTCATCGTCACGGCGCACCGGATTCGGACCGGCATCGGGCACGACTGGAAGCTGAACCGGGAGGCGGTCGAAGATCGGCTGCTGCGCGCCGGCTACGACCTCGACCTGCACGCGGACCGCATGCCGACCGGCGCGCTCATCGACGACAACACGCTGAACGGCGTCGCGTTGATGAGCATTCCCCCGAACGAGGTCGTGCGGCACGAGCGGTTCTGGCCGCTGCCGCAAGCGGGACTCGTCCTCAGCTTCCAACCGCACATGCATTTCCGCGGCACGCGGATGCTGCTCGAGGCGATTCACCTCGACGGCCGGCGCGAGGTACTGACCGACGTCACCGACTACGAGCAGACCTGGCAAATCGTCTACGCCTACAAGGAGCCGCACCTGTTCCCCAAGGGCACGATACTGCACACGGTGTCGTGGCACGACAACACCGAGAACAACCGACACAACCCTGATCCGTCGGGCTGGGTCGGCTGGGGCGCACGCACCATGGACGAGATGGGACACGGCTGGACCGACATAGCGTTCATGAGCGACGAGCAGTACGAAGCCCGCGTGGCCGGCGAGCTGGCGCGGGGCGCCGGCACCGTGGGAGGCCAGTAGGGCCTTCCTCTCGGGCTCGTTCGACATCAGATTCGGCCCACGGCATTGCACCGCCCGGTGCGCCTGTCGTCCGACATGACGGCACGACGAATCAACACATCTGTCCAGCCCTGTTCCATTTCAGACCACCTCGATTCTCTGGCCTTGGCTGACGTCGCGGGTGCTCACACTGAGTACGCCGACGCAAGCGCACTAGGCATGCCACGAAGGGACTGCGTGCGCGCCGTTCACGGTCGCTGACCCGGTCTGAATATTGCCTGTCACACCCGGGGGTGTGCCGCCCGGAACCATCACAGCCAGGTTCGCCTCGGTCGAGCCGAGCCGCACCGCCAGGCCAGCCCGGATCGAGTCAAGGAGACACAGTCGGCATGGCAACCAAAGTGCCAGACGAGACGATACTGCTCGTCGAGGACGAACCCTCAATCAGACACCTCATCCGGCGCGTACTCGAGGGACACGGGTACCAGTTGATCGAGGCCCGGAATGGCCACGAGGCACTGGGGCTGGCGGCGGACCACCGCGGACCTATCGACCTCCTGCTGACCGATGTCATGATGCCACGCATGGATGGGTTCACGCTGGGCGAGCGACTGGTTGAATCGCACCCCGAGACGCGGGTGCTGTTTCTGTCGGGTCAGGCGGACCAGTCGCTGGCGGTCCGTGGCGGTCTCAAGGAAGCCGGCACGGCGTTCCTGCTCAAACCGTTCACCCACGCCAGCCTGCTCCAGACGATTCGTGCCCAGCTGGACAGCGAACCCGGCCAGAGCGCCCCGATGGACTGACCCGAAACTGGATACCACCACCGTTCCGTCTGGCGTCACCACGTACCCTCCTGACGTTCCTCCTGGCCGATAACGTCTGAGCTCTTCGAAGACGCTCGGCTGCTATCATGAGGCCCGATGCCCCCAGCATCAGAGCCCACCCGCCGCGTGCTGTCGGACATCCTGTAGTTCGTCGCGCGCAAACCCGCGCGCAGCAGGAAGCAAGACGCGGGAGACACGAGCCAGAAGAAGCTGGAGCAATCCGATGACCGGTACGACCCCCGATGCGGCGGGCCGCAGCCCGCAGGTCACGATCGACGCGATCCATCGCCCAGCGTGGTGCGTGGACACCGACAAGGGTCGGCTCTACTGGGATCTGATCTGCGCCGCCATCCGGGACGACGCGGGAACCCTGAGCCAGCACCTGCTGAAAGACCCCGACTGCGCCCGCCTGGAGTTCTGGTACGTGCCGCCCATCCACTTTGCGGTGCGTGAGGGGAGCCTGGCGGCAACGCAAGTTCTGTGGCAGGCGTATCCGTTCGAAGAGGTGACAGAGCTGGTCACGATGGCCGAGGACCGCGACCACTCGGCTGTGGCCGACTACCTGCGTGGGCAGATCGGCGCAGCCGAGACGAAGTCGACGCTGCGGCTTCACGAGGCCGTGGAAGCCGGCGACCACGCCGAGATGGAGCGACTGCTGCGGGACATGCCCACTCTTGGCGTCGAACGCGATTCGCTTGGCCGGACCGCGCTGCACCTGGCAGTCATCGCGAGAGATCGCACAGCCGTCGAGTGCCTGCTTGCCGCCGGCGCTGCGGTGGACGTCGTCGACCATCAGGGCTTCCGGCCGGTGCACTACGCGTGCTGGACCAGCACCTATTGGGGCCTGAGGAAGGAGGCGGCCACACTGCTCCAGGTGCTGCTTGATGCCGGTGCGGCAGACAGCCCGACGCTGGCGGCTGCGCGTGGCGACCTCGAGGCGGTGCGGGCGTTCGTTGAAGCGAGCGCCTCGGCGGCGAACGACGGAGACACGCTCGAAAAGCGCCCGTTGTCGGCGGCGGTCGAAGGCGGCCACCGAGACCTCGTGCAGTTCCTGCTCGACCACGGCGCCAAGCCGACGCTGGCTGAAGGCAGAGCCTGTCGGTCTGGCTCGGCCTTGATGACCGCATCGGTGAGGGACGACGTGGAGATGGCCAGGTGGCTGCTCGATGCCGGTGCCGACCCGAATGGCGACATCGATTCGTCCGGGACACCGGCGATTCGCGCAACCTCGGACGCGATGCGCGGGCTGCTGTACGGGTTCGGTGGACGCGCCTCGTCGGCCTGGGGTCTTGTGCAGCAAGGGGACCTCGCCACGCTGGCGGCGATACTGCGCTACTGCGACGATCCATTCTCGGACGAGCAGGACGAGTTCCAGACGACCCCCTACACGGCCGTGATTAGCGGCTATGAGCGCCAGGCCGAGCACGGCAAGAGCACGGAGGCCCACGAGGCGATGCTGCAGATGTTCTTGCAGCGCAAGCACCCGATGCCGACGGTGCTGACCGAGTGCAAGAGCTACCTCTACCACGTACCGCGGATGACGCGGCTGCTGCTCGAACACGGCCTGGACCCGAACCTGCCCGACTGGCAACGGCGGACGCCGTTGCACGATTTGTGCAAGGGACACCGTCACATCGAGGATCCGATCGCGCTGATCCGTCTGTTCCTGGAGTTTGGCGCAGACATCAACGCGGTGGACGAGGAAGACCGGTCCACGCCACTGGGCATCGCAGCCCGCGACGGCAAGCGGGAGCTCGTGGAGCTGCTGCTGGAGGCGGGTGCCGATCCAGGTGCGGCCGGAGCGCCGTGGGCGACGCCGGCTGCATGGGCAGAGCGACGGGGACATACCGACATCGCGGACCTGCTCGGGGGGCGCTAGACTCCTTGAGCAGTGCGAATCGGGACTAGTGAGTCAACCTTTACTCGCGTTTCCTGTGCTCTCGTGCCGCTCAGGGAGGCTAGCCCCCGCCTAGCGGGGCCACTGAAGATTGGCAGCCTAGCGAGGCGAGCGCCGACAGCATCTGGGTGGTCTGAGGCGGAGCCTCGCTAGTACTCGAGGCGAGCCCCATGACGTGATCCACATCCTCTCGACCGACTGAGTGTCCTCGAGTGGCCGCTCGTCTCGGTCTCGACGACCGTTCCCGTATAATTGGCCAGTTCTTCGCACGGAGTCTCCAGGCAGCACCGAAGGTGCTCGCAGGGCAAGCTGCCGCTGAAGCCGATCTAGGCAATAGCATGTGGTCACGGTATCTCGCGCGCGCGGTGGTCCTTTCGACGGTGGCCATCGGCGTCGCATGGGGAGCCCTGTGGGCGGCCAAGCCGGCAGCGCCGAAGCCGCGCGTCACACTCGAGGCCGCCGGGCAACCTCAGGCCATCTTCCGCAGGGAGGATGTGCGCCCGTCGCTCACCCGACCCAGCGCCGACGCTCGCGAGTTCTTCTTCACGCGGGCCATCTACAGCGGCGGTGGTCGGTACTGGAGTAGATGGGGCACCGACTTTCCGAAAGCGGACCGGCAGTTTCTGACGATCCTGAACCGGCTGGTCGACCTCGACGCCTACGAGCTAGAGAACGCGGTCCGGCTCGACGATCCCGCCATTCGCAAGTTTCCCTTCCTCTACGCCCTCGAGGTCGGGAGCATGTACATGACCGAACCGGAGGTGAAGGGGCTCCGCGACTATCTGCTGGCTGGCGGGTTCCTGATGATCGACGACTTCTGGGGCACCTGGGAGTGGGAGAACTTCGAGGCCGAGATTCGGCGCGTGCTCCCCGAGTTTCCGATCGTCGACATCCCCCTCGACCATCCGGTCTTCAACACCGTTTATCGCATCGAAGAGATCGTCCAGGTTCCCGCCATCAACAATGCCCAAGGGGGACGGACGTGGGAGGCGGACGGCGTCGTGCCGCACGTGCGCGGCATCTTCGACGAGGAAGGCCGGTTGATGGTCATCATCAACTGGAACACGGACATCGGCGACGCCTGGGAGTGGGCCGAGAGCCCGTACTACCCGTTGCGATACTCGACCTTCGCGATCGAGATCACCGTCAACATCATCGTGTACGCGATGAGTCACTGAGCGAGGGAAGAGGATGCGGCTCGGTCTTCTGTTGCTCGTGGCCCTGGTCGTTCTGGCGCCGCCGGTCGTCGCCCAGGACACGCAATCGTTCGACCTGATCATTCGCGGCGGCCGCCTCGTCGATGGTACCGGCAACCCATGGATAGACGCGGACGTCGGTGTGCGCGGCGACCGGATTGCGCGAATCGGCGATCTGTCCGACGCCGTGGCCCGTCGCGACATCGACGCCGAGGGACTCGTCGTGGCGCCGGGCTTCATCGATCCGCACACGCACGCGGTGCGGGGCATCTTCGACGTGCCGACGGCCGACAACTACCTGCTGCAGGGTGTCACGACCCTCACGGAAGGCAACGACGGCAGCTCGCCGTTTCCGATCGGTGCGCATCTGGCACGCATCACAGAGACCGCGATCAGCCCGAACTGGGCGGTTTTCGTCGGCCAGGGAAGGATTCGTGGCGAGGTCATCGGGGCTGACGACCGCGAGCCGACGCCGGACGAGCTCGACCGGATGCGTGCTCTCGTCGCCGAGGCGATGGCAGAGGGCGCGCTCGGGCTGTCGACCGGACTGTTCTACGTGCCGGGGAGCTTCACGTCGACCGATGAGGTCATCGAGCTGTCCAAGGTTGTCGCGACGCACGGCGGCATCTACATATCGCACATGCGCGACGAGGCGCAGGAACTGCTCGAGTCGGTTCGGGAGACGATCCGGATCGGCGAGCAAGCGGGTCTGCCGGTGCAGATGACCCACCACAAGGTGATTAGCCGCGATATGTGGGGGCAGAGCGTCGAGAGCCTCGCCCTGGTCGACGCCGCCCGCGCGCGCGGTGTCGACATCACCATGGATCAGTACCCGTATACGGCGTCGCAGACATCGATCAACGCCTTGGTCCCGCAGTGGGCCCAGGCGGGTGGCCGCGACGAGCTGGTCCTGCGTCTCGAAGACCCGGAAACGCGGCGTCGCATCAAGGAGGAGATCGTCTACCGGATCGAGCACGACCGCGGCGGCGGCGACCCCAGGAACGTGGTGATCGGGTTGTGCGAGTGGGACCGGTCGCTGGAGGGCAAGAGCCTCGCCGACATACTGGCCGACCGCTCGGTCGACGCAACGATGGCCAACGCGGCCGATCTGGTCATGGACATCATCGAGCGCGGCGGCGCGCGCGCGATCTACCACGCGATGGACGAAGCTGACGTCGAGCGCATCATGCAGCATCCGGCCACGGCCGTCGGGTCTGACGGCGGCGTGTCGGTGTTTGGACAGAGCGTGCCGCACCCGCGCGAGTACGGCACGTTTGCCCGCGTGCTGGGTCGCTACGTGCGGGATCGCGGTGTGCTGACGCTCGAAGACGCGGTCCGCAAGATGAGCGGCGCCACGGCCCAACGGCTTGGCCTGCAGGACCGCGGGCTGTTGCGAGAAGGGCTTTTCGCCGATATCGCGGTCTTCGATGCCGCCAGCGTCCGCGATCGCGCCACTTTCGCCGAGCCACACCAGTATGCCGAAGGCGTCGAGTACGTGCTCGTCAACGGCACACTGGTCGTCGATGGCGGCCAGCACACCGGCGCGCGCCCGGGGCGCGTGCTCTACGGGCCGGGTCGGCGCTAAACCCGGTCCCCTCCACGCCACCAACACGGCCCTCGTCCGGAACCGGTCGCGTTTTCAGGACGGATGCTTTCCGCTATCATCGGGCGACACTTGATGACCGGCCTCTCCAGACCCGACGCGCGCTATCGCACGACGCGGGCCCTGCGCCCGCTGCTCGTCTCGATCACCTGTCTCGCCGGAGGGCTGATGATGCACCCTGGCACCGATGCCCAGATCCACCAGGGACTGACCGCGGTCGAGGGGATCAAGGTCGGTCATCACACCCTGACGGCGCGACCGACCGGCTGCACCGTGATCTTGGTCGAGGCGGGCGCGGTGGCCGGCGTCGACGTCCGCGGCGGCGCACCCGCCACACGCGAGACCGATCTGCTCGACCCATCCAAGTCGATCCAGGAGATCCACGCCGTCGTCCTGTCGGGCGGGAGCGCGTTCGGCCTCGACAGCGCCGGTGGCGTCATGCGGTATCTGTCGGAGCGGGACATCGGGGTCGACATGCGGGTGGCGCGCGTGCCGATCGTCCCGGGCGCCGCCATCTACGATCTCCCGGTCGGCGATGACCCGACGATTCGGCCGACGGCCGAGTGCGGCTATCAGGCGGCCACGGTCGCCACGACCGGTCCGGTGGCCGAAGGCAACGTCGGGGTGGGCGCCGGCGCCACGATCGGCAAGACGCGTGGTGCGGGTCGGGCGATGAAAGGCGGGGTCGGGTCGGCCTCGGTCACGCTGCCCGGCGGTCTGATCGTGGCTGCGCTCGTCGCCGTGAACGCGGTCGGCGACGTCGTCGACCCGGCCACCGGGCAGGTGGTCGCGGGTGTCCGCACCGAGGACGGCCAGCGTTTGGCCGATGCACGCGTTTTGCTGCGCAGCGGCGGCGGCCGTCCCGGTCGGGGGCGGGAGAACACGACACTCGGCGTGGTGGCGACCAACGCCCGTCTGACCCAGGCCCAGGCCACCGCCGTGGCGCAGATGGCGCACGACGGCTTCGCGCGCGCGATCGCCCCATCGCACACGCCCAGTGACGGCGATACGATCTTCGCGCTCGCTACCGGGGCGCTGAGCGAGTCTCCACGCCTGGGCGCCATCGGTCCACTGGCGGCCGACGTCATGGGCGAGGCGATCGTGCGTGCGGCGCGCGCCGCCACCGGCATTCCCGGGTATCCGTCCGCCCGCGACCTCCGGGCGGGTCAGTGAATCTCCACCTCACCGTCCTGCTGCTCTACGCCGGCGTCCTGATGACCGTCGGGCTGTGGGTCAGCCGACGGGTCCGCTCCACGAGCGACTTCTTCGTTGCGGGCCGGCGTCTTGGCCCCGGTCTGGTCTTCGCCACCCTGCTGGCCGCCAATATCGGGGCCGGCACCTCGGTCAACGCCGCCGGGCTCGGCTATCAGGACGGGCTGAGCGCCTGGTGGTGGGTGGGGTCGGCCGGCATCGGGTCGATGGCGCTCGCCTTCTGGTTCGGACCGCGGCTCCGCCGCCTGGCGGCGGCCCACGACCTGCACACCGTCGGCGACTTCCTCGAGCACCGGTATGGCCCCCAGGTGCGCGGCACGATCGCGGCGCTGCTCTGGGTGGGCAGCGTCGGGCTGCTGGCGGCGCAGCTCATCGCCATGGGGATCGTCCTGAACGCCGTGACGGGGCTCGACCGGTGGGTCGGGTCGGTGATCGGCGGCGTCGTGGTGACGGTATATTTCACCGCCGGCGGGCTGTTGACGTCGGTCTGGGTGAACGTCGTGCAGCTCGCGGTGCTGCTGGTCGGGTTTGCCGTGACGTTCCCGATGATTCTCGCCTCGGTGGGCGGGCTGACCCCGGTGCTCGAGGCCACGCGTGGGATCGACGGCTACTGGAACCCCTGGCAAAGCGGCGAGTCGGGCTGGTTCCTGCTCGCGATGCTCGGACCCTCGTTCATCGTCTCGCCGGGCATCCTCCAGCGGGTGTACGCCGCCCGCGACGACCGGGCGGTGCGGCTGGGTGTCGGGCTGACCGGCGTGGCGATGCTGCTCTACGCGGCGGCGCCGGCGCTGCTCGGGATGGCGGCCCGAACGGTATCGTCGGATCTGCCGAACCAGAACCTCGCGTTGCCGACGTTGATGGTCGAGCAACTGCCGCCATTGGTCGGCGCGCTGGGGATCGCCGCCATCTTCTCGGCGGAGGTGAGCTCGGCCGACGCGCTGCTCTTCATGCTGGCGACGTCGCTGTCGAGGGACCTCTATCGGCGCTTCGTCCGGCCCGATGCGAGCGACGCTCAGGTGCTGCGCGTGGCCCGCATCGCCGCCATCGCCGGTGGCACGCTCGGCATCGTGGTCGCGATGCTCTCAGCCTCGATCGTCGCCGCCTTGAGCTTCTTCTACACGCTGCTCGCGGTCAGCCTGTTCGTGCCACTGCTGGTCGGGTTGCATGCGCGCCGGGTTCGCACACCGGAGGCGCTCGCGTCGATCGCGGCCGGTGTCGCCGTCGCGGCGATCGTGCGGATGACGGCCGCGGATGGAGGGGCGACGTGGGTCGACCCGGCGTTGCTCGGCATCGGCGGGGCGCTGGCCGCGATGCTCGTGGCGATGGCGGTGACGAGGAACCAATCAGTGGAGATGTCGTCATGAACGATCGGCTGTTCGGGCTCGGCGGACGCGTGGCGGCGATCATCGGCGCCGGCTCCGGTATCGGCGAAGCGGCGGCACGCGGGTGTGCCCGCCAGGGCGCCATCGTCTGCTGTCTGGACGTCAACGCCGACGCGGCGAAGACGACGGCCCAGACGATCACCGGCGGCGGAGGCACTGCCGACGCAGGCACGCTCGACATAACGGACGCCGCCGCCGTCGACGCGGCGCTCGACCAGATCGTGCAACGCCACGGGGCGCTGGATGTCGTTGTCTGCACGCCGGGCGTGAACGTCCGCAAGCGGATCGTCGACTACACCGACGAGGAGTTCGACCGGGTCGTGGGGCTGAACCTGAAGGGCAGCTTCCACGTCTTGCGGGCAGCCGGCCGCATCATGGCGCCACGCGGCCGCGGCAGCATCATCCTCTTCTCGTCGATTCGCGCCCAGGTGGTCGAACCAGGTCAGTCGGTGTACGCCTCGACCAAGGCCGGTATCGTACAGCTCGTCCGCACCGCGGCGGCCGAGCTCGGTCCCGCCGGGGTGCGTGTGAACGCGGTGGGTCCCGGTGTGGTCGAGACGCCCCTGACCTCGCAGATTCAGGCCGACCCGGATTGGCACGCGGCCTACGCCGCCAAGAGCGTGTTCAACCGCTGGGCGACGGCCGAGGAGATGGTCGGCCCAACGCTGTTTCTCGCCTCCGACGCCGCCAGCTTCGTGACCGGCTCGTTGTTGATGGCCGACGGCGGCTGGACGGCGGTCGACGGCCGGTTCGATCCGCTCTAGGACCAACGTGACGAGTACGGCTGGGGGAAAGGACGACCGTCAGGCGGTCTGGATGCTGTTGGGCGCCACCGTGCTCATGCTGGTGGTGCACCTGCTGCCGACGCCTGCGCCGCTCGAACGCAACGGCGAGCTGATCGCGCTGACCGCCGACGGCAAGACCTGTCTGGCGATCTTGCTGTTCGCGGTCACGCTCTGGGTCAGCGAGGCGATGCCGTTCCCGGCCACCTCGTTGCTCGTGCTCGTCTTGATCCCCGCCTTTGGCATCACCGACTTTGCCTCGACGGTGAACGCCGGGTTCGGTAGCCCCCTGATCGTCTTCTTCATCGGGGTCCTGTTTCTGTCGACCGGCTTCACGCGGTCCGGACTCGGCACCCGGATGGTGCTGCATGTGTTGCGTCTGGCCGGCACCCGCACCGACCGGGTCCTGCTGGGCTTCCTGACCGTCGGCGCGCTGCTGTCAATGTGGATTACCGACATGGCGGTGGCGGCAGTGATGCTGCCGCTCGGGGTCGGCGTGCTCAAGGATGCGGGGCTCAAGCCGCTCGAGAGCAACTTCGGTCGCGCGTTGATGATCTCCTGCGCCTACGGTCCGCTCATCGGCGGCATCGGGACGCCGGCGGGCACCGCCGCGAACCTGATCGCGATCAGCTATCTGGAGGAAATTGCCGGTCTGTCGATCTCGTTCGGCCAGTGGATGCTGCTGGGTGTCCCGGCGGCGGTGCTCATGGTCCCGGTGGGGTGGCGGCTGCTGCTTTGGCTCTTCCCACCCGAGATCGACGCGCTCGCCTACGAACGCGCCGAGATCGATGCGCAGCTCGCTGGCCTCGGTCCGCTCGCGCCGGTCGAACGGAAAACGGTGACCATCTTCGGGTTGACTATTCTCGCGTGGCTCATCACGCCATGGCTCGCCGAGCTGACGGGGGGCCGGGTCGACCCGCCGATTCAGGCGGTCGCGCTGCTGGGTGGTGTGACGCTGTTTCTGCCCGGCATACGAGTGCTGACCTGGAAGGAAGCGCATGAAGGGATGGACTGGGGCGGTGTCATGCTCATCGTGGCCGGGCTCTCTCTCGGTCTGATGGTGTTCGAGACTGGTGCCGCCCGCTGGCTCGCGCAGGTGCTGCTGGGCAACCTCATCCTGGTTCCGTCGCTGCTGCGTCCGTTCGTTATCGTGATCGCGGTGGCGCTGCTCCACCTGCTCTTTTCGAGCAACACGGTGACCGGCTCGCTGATCATGCCGATACTGCTGGCGCTGGCGCTCGACCTGGGCCTCGACGCCTGGACGATCGCGGCGCCCGCCGCCTTCACCTCGACGCTCGCCTTCATCCTCGTCACCGAAAGCCCGACCAACGTCCTGCCCTATTCAGCCGGATACTTCTCGATTCGCGACATGGCCAAGGTCGGCATCTGGATGACCCTTGGCGCCGCCGTCTGTGTGACGGTATCGGTCACGGTGGTGGGACTGTTTACGGGATAGCTCGCTGGTTACGGGCTACAGGTTTCGGGCTTCCGCCTTCGGTGAAGCTACGGCGAGACAAGGTCGCCTCGTGACTCTTTCGCGCTCCGGGCTGGGTCGTAGAACGGGCGGTCGCCCTTGATGGTCACCCGGTAGCCGTGGCGCGTCTCGGGAAAGTAATCCCAGATGGCGAGATGCTGCGTGCACCGGTTGTCCCAGAACGCCACCGAGTTGGGGCGCCAGCGGAACCGGCACTGGAACTCGGGCGCCGCACAGTGTCGCACCACGAAGGCGAGTAACGCGTCGCTCTCGGCTCGCTTGAGCTCTTTGAACCCGGTCGTGAAGCCTTCGTCCACGTAGAGCGCCGGTCGGCCGGTCACCGGGTGCGTCCGCACCGCCGGGTGCTCGGCCGAGGGGTAGACCCCGTCGCGCAGGTTCCCGCCACCGTAGCGCCCCACGTAATACTGCTGCCCATCGTGGACCGCGGTCAGCTCGCCGAGCAGCCGTTGCAAACGGTCGGACAGCGCTTCGAAGGCGGCATACATGCTGGCAAACAGCGTGTCGCCTCCTGAGGTGGGCACCTGCTCGATCCGCAGGATGCTCCCCATCGGCGGCTCCACATCACACGACACATCCGAGTGCCACAGCTCGCCGGGCACAAAGGTCGCCGTCGCATCGCCGTGCACCACCAGTATCTCCGGGTGCTCGCTGGCCTTTGGCGCCGCCGGGTGGATGTGCAGCTCGCCGAAGCGGCGGCCGAACTCCTTGTGCTGCTCGAACGACAGCTCCTGGTCGCGGAAGAACAGCACCAGATGCGTCATGAGGGCCTGGTGCAGTGCCTCGAAGAGCTCGGGTGTCAGTGGCGCGGAAAGGTCGACGCCAGACAGCTCGGCGCCGATGACAGGGGAGACCGGCTCGACCCGGAACAGGGAATCGTTCATCTGCGTCGTCCGCAGACACATTTTCCGGGTATCGCGCGCGCCTGGCAAGCGGCCCAGGTCGACGCTCGAGCGAGCCTGTGCGCACCAGACCTACCCATCAGGCAAGACCACCGGCCGTGATCCTCCCGATGTCCTGCACGGTGGCGTAGGCCATCAAGCCCAGCACGAGCGCCCAGCCAAGCAGAGTAGCGGGCGTCTGAATCCGAGTGAGGGGTTGGTAGATCTTCTCGAGAACACAGAACAGAATGCGCCCGCCATCGAGCGGGGGAAGCGGCAACAGATTGAGCACCGCGAGGTTCATGTTGATCAACACAGAGAACGTCAGTACGCCAGCCACCGTTGAACCAAATTGAGACCCGCCAACGGCAACAATGCCAACAATCCCGCTCACTTGGCTCGCGTCAACAAACAGTGTGGAGACGGCGTACGCCACCTGTTGCAGACTGCTCCACACCTGCGTCGTCGCAAAGACAAGAGCCTCCGAGGCTCCCAGATTGAGCTCGACGACGCCAAGAGCGAGCAAGCCGGCGAGCGCAGCAACGACGTTGGCAAATGGCCCTCCGAGGGCAAACACAATGCGCTTGTACACTGGGAACTCTCTGAGCTCGTGCTCGTCCACCGCGGGAAGGACGTATCCCCCCAGCGGGATGGTCGAAAGCCAGTACGCCGTCTCCTTGCGCTTCCAACCGAAGAGTTTGGGTCCGAAACCCACCGAGAATCGCGCGATCGGAATCCCGCTCTGCTTTGCGGCCAGCAAGTGGCCGAATTCGTGAATGGCGATCAACAGACCAACAACGAGAACCACTGCGAGGTAGGACATGATTTCACCTCATGAATCTTGGCCGGCATCCATCGCTGGACGATCCATTCTGGCCAACGGGTGTGCCGGTCGGCAGCTGCCCACCACCGTCAGCCGAACACGCTGGTCAGGATGCACTCCTGCGCAGGGGTCGACTATGGACCACCGGCCGCAAGTGGACGGACCTTCTCGACAAGCAGCTGCCCCAGTTCCTCGCTGTGGGTGAAGAAAGCCGCGTGGCTGGCGTTGTCTACGATGACGAGCTGCTTTTCAGGAGCCTCAACTTGAGCAAACCACCGACTGACGAGCTCTGTCGGTGCATTGATGTCACCGCGGCCCTGGAAAACGAACATTGGTACAGCGTAGCGAACTCCCAGTTGGAGGGCGTCGAACATGGACTCGTGAGGCGCCAGTGCCTCGGCTGAGAACGCTGCGCCACCGACGATCGCCCTCAGGTCGGCGTCGGTAAGACCCGGCAGCGACCTCATGATGGCGGGAAGGTTGATCTGGCTTCCTGGATCACTCTCCGGAGTCAGGCGATTCGCCCATCCCTTGGCGGCGTTCCACGTTGTCGCATCCGGCCACGGTGGTGGCCCCATAGTTTCCAAGGCGGCCGCGCCCTCGGCATGCCCGACCGCGCGGGCTCTGTTCAGGGTCAGTTCGTAGCCCAGCGCGTCGCCCTCCATCCGGCTCACAACCTGGCCCGTGCCCACGTAAGCTGAAAACAGGTCTGGCCGCGATTGCACCATGTGTAGCCCTACGATGGACCCGAAGGAGATCCCGAGCAGAGCGACCTTGTCCTTATCCAGGCGATCGCGTAGATGCTCCGCCAGCTCGATCCCGTCTGCGGTCAGCCGCTCGATCGTCAAGGGGCGGCTGCCTTGCGCGCCGTTTCTACCAAAAGTGCGGCCCGCGCCCCGCTGATCCCACTCCACCACCGTGAAGTCGTTCCGCCACTCCGCAAACGCCGGTGCAAAAGGCGCGTTGGTAACGCCCGGACCTCCGTGAAGTACGAGAATCACCGGGTTCCGGCGATCGTGCCCGCGGACTGAAATCCACTGTTCGATATCTCCAATCCGCACGAATTCGTCGGCAAGGACCGAGCTCTCTTGAGCCCAGGCGCCCTGAGCCAGCAGGCATAGCAGCGCAGCCAGTAGGCATACCGTTCTCATCATGCGGTGGCCCTCATGTTCGTCGCCTCAACGCGTCGCCGTTCAGCGACCGGCGGAGCCGGTCAGCAGCAACGGCTGGCTAGACTACGTGTCACGGAACCTGCCAAATCCCCTGCTCGATTCCGTCGTACCGATAGATGGCGATCATTCCCTGTC
>JASLOY010000209.1 GCA_030745255.1 Vicinamibacterales bacterium | reverse complement strand
ACCCGGTCGCGAGTGACCTGTTCGAGGCGTTTCAGGCCAGTCGCCGTGCCGAGGAGAACTAGACACCCTGTAAGCGTTTACGCTCCGGACGCCGTCTGACCGGGGGAGGGACCATTGGCCGGACCGACGTCCACCGGACGTCGCACGTCGCGAAGACTGGAGGCTCTGCAGATGATTACCCCGACCGAGCGATCACGTCCCGTAGCGAGCCTGCTCGTCGCGCTCGCCCTCGTCGTCAGTGGTGCACCCTGGAGGACCGGCCAGGTGGCGCTCGCTCAGGAGCAGACACTGTTTGTCGCCGTCGCCGATGCGAACGGTGAGCCGGTGACCGACCTCGGACCAAACGAATTGACGGTTGTGATGGACGGCGAGGACAGCGAGACGCTCAACCTCGAGCCGTTCAACTGGCCGGTTCGTCTCACCGTCTTCGTCGACAATGGCGAGGGTGGCCGGACGTCGGTAGGTCAGATTCGAGACGGCCTCCTGGGCTTCTTGGACGCGATCCCGGAGGAGGTCGAAGTGGCGCTGCTGACCACGGCGGGACGACCGCAGTGGGTGGTGCGGCACACCACTGATAGATCGGAGCTCACGAGTGGCATTGACCTGATTACACCCATCGGCGGTTCCGGGGCCACCTTCATGGATTCACTGGTCGAGGAGGCGAAGAGACTGGACGACGACGACGAGGGTGAGTATTTTCCGGTCATTGTGATGGTGGCGACCGACGGCGCCGACACGAGCGGCGCGACGCCCCGCCGCTACGAGGAAGCACTGCAACGACTGGTCGAAAACTCGGCGACAGTACACACGCTCATGCTCGCGGCGGCTGGAAACCAGGGTGGAATCGCGTCGCAGGTGGGCGCAAACGTCGCCGAAGCGACGCGCGGCACGCACGAGTCGCTGGCACTCGGCACGGCGTTTGCCACCATGTTGCCAGAGTTGGGCCAGAACATTGCCCGGAAGCACAAGCTGGTCAGCAACCAGTATCGGCTGACCTACAGACCGCCAGACGACGTATCGGACCGACCATCGCTATCGATTGCCATCAGCCGGTCCGGTCTCAAGATGTTTCCAACTTTGGACGGAAACGTGCCGTAAAGACCTGAACGTTCGCTAGTTCGCTCCTCATCGGCGGTGAGTCCCGGACCGGAGGCCCGAAAGCCGGCATGCGCTTGTGCTTGAGACGCGGCGCGTCCGGCGTCCCGCCCGTAGAGCCCCACGGTTGCCTGGTGCGCGCCGTTACGGCTCCGGCAACCTGTAGCGCGTGGCCAGGGCCAGCACACAGGTCCACGGCCGAATCCACCCTCTTCGTCCAAGGGGAAAGATGACTCGAACTCGACGCACCGCGCTCTGTCTCGCCACCCTCGTACTGCTCGGCCTCGCCACTGTGATGCGAGCCGACGAGGGCATGTGGACCTACGACAACCTGCCGCTCGACCAGCTTCGGGAGCGCTATGGGTTCGTGCCGACACAGGAATGGCTCGACCACCTGCGGCTGTCGAGTGTGCGCATCGGCGGATCCTCCGGCTCGTTCGTCAGCCCGGATGGGCTGCTGATGACGAACATGCATGTGGCCCTGGGATACGTGCAGAGCCTGTCGGGACCCGACGCCGACTACGTCACCGATGGGTTCTACGCGTCGACACGTCAAGCCGAGCTGACGGCACCCAACCTCGAAGTCACGGTTCTCATCTCGATGGAGCAGGTCACCGGGCGTGTACAGGCGGCCGCCCAAGGCCTCCTCGAAGCAGACGCGCTCCGTGCCCGACAGGCCGAGATCGCGAGTATCGAGAAAGAGAGCCTCGATGCGACCGGGCTCCGCTCGAGTGTCGTGAGCCTCTACAACGGCGGCGAGTACTGGCTCTATCGTCAGCGCCGCTACACCGACGTGCGGCTGGTGTTCGCGCCCGAGAACCAGGCGGCCTTCTTCGGCGGCGACACCGATAACTTCACTTATCCGCGATATTGCCTCGACCTCGCGTTCTTCCGCATCTACGAGAACGGCGCTCCAGTCGAGACCCCGAACTACCTGACCGTCAAGCCGGAAGGGCCCGACGCCGGGGATCTCGTCTTCGTCTCCGGCCACCCGGGCTCAACAGATCGGCTGTTCACCTACGACCAGCTGGAATACCAGCGAGACGTGCGCTACCCGGTGTATCTCGATTATTTCGAGACCTACCGCGGCCTGATCAGGGAGTACGCGGCTGGCGGCGATGAGCAGGCGCGCCGCGTGCAGCGGCAGCTGCTGGGCATCGAGAACACCCTGAAAGCGATGAGCGGGGAGTATCGCGGACTGACCGACGTCGCGCTGATGCGCCAACTCGAGGAGGCGGAAGCTGACTTCCGAGACCGTATCGCCGGCAGCCGGCGCCCGGACGACTACACCGCCGCATTTGAGGCGATCGCCCGCGCCACCAGGCACGCCGCCGACAGCTTTGCGCAACGGGTCTATCGCGGCTTCGTCGGTTCTGGGCTGACCACGACAGCCGGCATGATCGTGCGCTACGTCAGCGAGGTGGAGAAACCGGACGCCGAGCGGCTCCCGGGATATCACGACTCCGAGCTCGAGGGACTGCGGTTCCAGATTCTATCGCCTGCGCCGGTCTACCCCGACCTGGAAGCTCACATCGTGACCGGCTTTCTCGAGAAGTCCCGTGAGGTGCTGGGGGCGAACGACCCGTGGGTGGCATCCGTGCTGAATGGCGAGACCCCGGCTGCGGTCGCGAGCCGTCTGCTCGAACAGACCCGCCTCACGGATGTCGAGTTCCGACGGAGCCTCATCGAAGGCGGCCGGTCCGCGGTCGCGTCCTCCGATGATCCGCTGATTGTGGCGACACGCGCGCTCGACCCGCAGCGGCGCCGCGACCAGCAGTGGTACCGAGACGAGGTTGAAAGCGTGCTGACCGACGCCGGCGAGACCCTGGCGACCGCACGGTTCGATCTCTTTGGTCGCACCATCTACCCGGACGCCACCGGCACGTTGCGCGTCTCGTTCGGCACGGTGGCTGGCTACCCTATGAACGGCGCTCGGGCACCACACCAGACCACGCTCTTCGGTCTCTTCGACCGGGCAATCAGCTTCGGCAACACGGGCGACCACGCACTGCCTCAGCGCTACTGGGATCGGCGAGACGACCTCGACTTGTCGACACCGGCGAACTTCGTGACGACGGCCGACATCATTGGGGGCAACTCCGGCTCGCCGGTGGTGAACAGCGAGGGGGCACTGGTCGGTCTGATCTTCGACGGGAACATCGAAAGCCTGGTGGGTCGCTACGCCTACGAGGCCGAGCGCGCGCGGTCGGTCGCCGTGCACCCAGGCTACATCCTCGAAGCGCTGGCGACGCTCTACGATGCGGACGATCTGGTCGACGAGCTGACCGACAGCCGCTAGCCCTTCCGGGCCGTCTAGTACGTCGACCTGGCTCCCAGGTGCTCCACGAACCAGTCGACCATCGCGGTGGTCGCCAGCACGGCGTCGTCGCCGCGGAAGCCGTGATCGGCGCCGGGGATGATGATCTTCTCTGACACCACACCGTGCTCCTGCAGCGCCGTGAACATTTCGTGGCTATTGCTGACGTCCACGAGCCCGTCCGAGTCGCCATGAATGAGTAGGGTCGGAGGGTCATCGGCCGACACGTGGATGATCGGCGAGTAGGCGGACCCCTCCGACGGGTCGAAGTTCAAGGCCGGAAAGCGCGTGTTCGTCACCTCGGGGCTGGCACCGCGCGCCAGCGGTCGCAGGTCGACCGGCGGGTAGTAGGCCACGACGGCCGCCACCCGGTTGCTCACTCGTAGCACTGGGTCTTCAGACGACGGGTCCCCGTTGTCGGACGCGTGGCCAAGCATCAGCGAGAGGTGGCCGCCGGCGCTCCCACCCCAGACACCCAGCCGGTTCGCGTCCACACCCAGTCGGCGCGCGTTGAGCCGGACATATCGTACGGCACGTCGCACGTCGGGCACGATTTCCGGTATCACGTATTTCGGACTGCTGCCGTGCCGCACCGCGAGCACGGTGATCCCGGCGTCGAGCAGCGCCTGATACCGCCGCTGCGAGACGTCGTGCGGACGCCACTGCGACCGCCAGCCGCCGCTGACCATGTTCAAGACGGCCGCACCGTTCGCGTTGCCCGGTGTGAACACGTCGAACGTCAGCGCCATACCGTATTTGTGGCCATAGACAACATCCGGCGTCACCGACACGTCCTGGGCCTCGGCGACCACAGGCCCGGCAACCAGCAGCCCGACCAGCACGATGACAGCACTCAGCCTGGTCATAACGCGACTCCCTCTCCTGCCTTCTGCATTCTGACTTCTGACTTCTGACTTCTGACTTCTAGGACCCCTACCTCGGCATCTTCACCTGGAACAACTCGTACATCCGCAGCACCGCCCTCGGGTCCACCCGCTCCACCCGCGGGCCATAGTGCTCCGCGTGGTCACTGAGATCCACTCGCGCCGCCGCATCCTGCGCCGACAATCCCTGGGTGTGGAGCGCGGTCACCTGCCGGTTCAGATCCCGCAGATACGCTTGCAGCTGGTCGATCTGCTCACGCTCACGGAACGGCCGCCCGTGCCCAGGCACCATGACGTCGAACTCGAGCGCCTTCAACCGATCGAGCGACGCCGGCCACTCCTCGACATACCCGTCTCCCATGTAGGGCAGACCGTTGCTGCCTGGGCTGCCCACGAAGAAGTCGCCGGTAAACACGATCCGCTCCTCGGGCAGGAACACCAGTGTGTCGCCACCGGTGTGCCCACGACCCGGGAAGTGCAGTTGCACTTCGCGGCCGCCCTTCACCAGGGTCAGCGTGTCGCTGTAGGTGACGTTGGGTGGTGTGGGTCGGGTCTCCTGGATCGCCTCGAAGTGCGCCTCCTGGATGCGCAGCTGCGTCTGCATTTGCTCCCGGTCGTCCGCATTGGTCGTGCCGGCCAACCGCGCCTTCATCTGCTCGATCTGGTCCGGAATCCCCTCGGTGAACGACCGGTTCGTGCGCTGCTGGAGCACATCCGTCTGCAGCATCGAGCGCACGAAGTCGTGCCCGATAATCTCGACGTCGTCGCCGAAGATCTGGTTTCCGTGCGCATGGTCGAAGTGATAGTGCGTGTTGAAGACGTATTTGATCGGCTTGTCGGTCAGGGTCTTGACGCCCTCGACCAACCCACGCGCCGCGGCCGGGGAAACCGAGGTGTCGACCAGCATCACATGATCGTCATTGATGATGACCAGGCTGTTGCTCATCACGGTCATCGACCCGCTGCCGATGGCGAAGTAGACGCCGTCGGCCAGTTCCTCGAACCGGTGGCTGGGGCTGCCATCGGGGCTCTGGAGCACGGCGCCGCGCGTTTGCCACTCGGCCGCGAACACGGCGAGCGCGCCGATTACCAGGGTCATCAGGAATCGCTTCATGAGCTCCTCGCTTCCAGTTGTCCTGTCTGTCTCTCCGGCCACGAGAGGGGCCTATCGAGAGCCTGGACATTCTATCTCCATGCGCGCCGACGAAAAAGCGTCGATTCCAACAGCCCGGACCACGCTATGATGTGGCCTCCACTGCAATGCGGGCGCGGCCACCGCGGGCTGTCGCTCCGATCGGTCTCGAGGAGGGTGGCGAGTATGTTGCTGATCAGGCGAACCTGCCGGGTACTCGGCGTGTGGAGCATCGTGGTCCTCGTCTCCTCCGGTGCCGTGGCCCAGCAGGGCGCGCCGGCCAACGGCGAGTGGCCCACCTACGGCGGGGATCTCGGCAGCACGAAATACTCGCCGCTCGACCAGATCGACGCCACGAACTTCGGCGATCTCCAGCTCGTCTGGCGCTGGCAGTCGGCCGACGCCTTCATGAGCAAGACCACGCCGGAGGGCGGCGAGTGGCGAGCGGCGTCGAACACCATCTTCGAGGCCCTGAATCAGGAAGACCCGAACCGCTGGCGGGACGGGCAGCCCCCCTATACCAACAACCTCAAGGCAACCCCGCTGATGGTCGGAGGCCGGCTGTTCATCAATATGCCAACTTCTCAGGGTGCCGCCATCGACGCGGCGACCGGCGAGACCCTGTGGGTCTACAACCCGAAGACCTACGAGGCCGGCACGACCACGATGACCGCCCGCTGGAATCAGCGGGGAGTCGCCTACTGGGGCGGCGGGGAGTCGGGACGGGTCTACTGGGGCACCGGCAACGGGTATCTGGTATGCGTGGAAGCCGACACCGGGCGCCCGTGTCTCGATTTCGGCGACCAGGGCCGACTGGATCTGATGCGCGACCTCCCCCGTTCGGACCGAGGCGACCGCGACTGGCTCAATGCGCTGCTCTATTCAGTGCAGTCGCCGCCGCTCGTGGTCGGCGACACCATCATCACCCCGTCGTCGATCTCCTCCTACAACATCTCGCGCGAAGCCCCACCGGGATGGATGCGCGGATTCGACACCCGGTCGGGCCGAACGAAGTGGACGTTTCGCACGATCCCGCAAGGGGACGAGTTTGGCAACGACACCTGGGGCGGCGACTCGTGGCGGGTGACCGGCAAGGTAGGCGTCTGGTCGATGATGAGCGCCGACCCGGAGCTCGGGCTGCTCTACCTGCCGACCAACACTCCCGCGCCAGAC
>JASLOY010000208.1 GCA_030745255.1 Vicinamibacterales bacterium | reverse complement strand
CGCGACCTGGCGATCATCATCGGTCTCGCGATCCCGATCGTCGCGTTGGCCCATCGAGTCCGCGTGCCGCCCCTCGTCGGGTTTCTCCTCGTTGGGGTTGTCATCGGGCCACACGGCGTTGCCCTGATTCCAGAACCCGAGGAGGTCTCGGCGCTCTCCGAGATCGGTGTCGTCTTGCTGTTGTTCGCTGTTGGGCTCGAGCTGTCGCTCTCCGACATGTTGCGGCGGGGTCGCGCCGTGATGGTGACGGGTGGCGCCCAGTTAGGCGGTATGTTGGGGTTGGCCGTGCTGCTCGGTATGGCGACCGGCACGCCGTTCGGCAGGGCGCTCTTCTACGGGGCGCTGGCGGCGATGTCGTCTACCGCAGTCGTGACCAAATCGTACGCCGACAGCGGCGAGTTGGATACGCCTCACGGGCGCGAGGTCGTGTCCATCCTGGTGTTCCAGGACCTGTGCATCCTGCCGCTCATCTTGGTGTTGCCGCTGCTCGGCCGCGCCGAGGGGGCGATGGACATCGGCGTGTGGACACGCATGCTGGTCAGCCTCGCTGTGATGACCGGGCTCGTCATCGGCGGTCGGTTCGCGATCCGGCGGGTGCTCGACCACATCGTCGGGCTACGCGACCGCGAGCTTTTTACGCTCTGCGTGGCGTTCTTCGGCATCGCAACGGCGCTGGTCAGCGCGGCAGCCGGCTTCTCACTTGCCATCGGCGCCTTTCTAGCAGGGTTGATCATCTCCGAATCGGAATACGGCCTGCAGGCGCTTTCCGACGTCCTGCCGTTCCGTGCGCTGTTCAGTGGCGTCTTCTTCACCTCGATCGGGATGCTTCTTGATCTGCCGTTCGTCCTGAGCCAGCCGCTCGTGCTGGTGGCGGGCACGCTCGTGTTGATCGTGGTCAAGAGTGTCGTGGCCGCGGGCGCCGTGCTGGTGCGCGGTCGCGGGCTCGAGACCGGCCTGATGAGCGGGCTCAGTCTGGCCCAGGTGGGTGAGTTCTCGTTCGTGCTGGCCGCGGTCGGGTTGCCGTTGGGTCTGTTCGCCGGCGACGACTACCAGGCGTTTCTCTCAACGGCGGCCTTGTCGATGATGGCAACGCCGTTTCTCATCAAGTCGGCGCGGCCGATCTCGGAGTCGATCGGTGCACGGCTCAAAGGCTCGGCGCGGAAGGGTCGCGTCACTGGTGCCGAAACAGGCCGCGCCGGGGACATGGCAGAACTCACCGAGCACGCCGTCGTCGTCGGCTATGGTGTCGCCGGACGATATCTCGCGCGGATGCTCCAGGCCGCTGGGATCGCCTGCGCGGTGGTCGATCAGGACGCGGAGCTGGTGCGTCGGGCCCGGGCGGATGGCCTACCGGCCGTTTACGGCGACGGCACGCGGCACGCGATGCTCGAGCGCGTCGCCTGCACGCGCGCACGTATCATCGTCTTCGCCATCTCCTCACCGGTCGAGGAACGGCGTGGGGTGGTTGTTGCTCGCGAGATGGCGCCTGCAGCACAGATCGTCGTTCGCACGAGGTATGTCCGCGCAATCGACGATCTGATGCGCCTCGGGGCGAACCAGGTCGTGGTTGAGGAGTTTGAAGCGTCTCTCGAGCTGTTCGCGCGTGCTCTCGAGGGCTATACGATCCCGGCGACCCGCATTGCGCACGAGCTCGAGGCTGTGCGGAACGAGCACTACGGCCTGTTGCGCGGCACCGCAGCGCCCGACCTGACGCTCGACACCCTGAAGCACCTCGGTATTCACGACGCGTTGGAACTGGTAGAGGTCGAAAACGGCGCAGCCGCGGTGGACGAGAATGCCCGGACGCTCGACCTACGGCAGCAGACCGGCGCTATCCAGGTTGCCGTCGTGCGCGACGGGCGGCCGCTCTATCGACGCGACCTGACCTTCCGCTATCGGCCCGGTGATACCACTGTGCTCGTTGGCGATCGTGAGGCGCTCGACCGCGCCTCGGCGCTGTTCCGGCGCCCTCCTTCGACTCGCGGTGAACCTCTCCACTGCGCATCGGGGGACTTGTGACTTGCACGCCGGCGAGAGAACCTGCGAGGCTTTGTCAAGTTGCCGAGCAGAGAGCGTTTCTCGCCCCTGGCCGCGGAGCGTTTGCGCTCGGTCAGCGGGCGCACGTCACTTCGTCCCAGATGCCGAACGAGCGCGTTCGGAGCAGACGGGAGTGAACTGCGTGGAGCAGATGTCGGTCGACTCGGGGGAGGTTCTGTACGACGCCGTGCACCGATGCGAACCGTTGCAGGACGGCGTGGGCGATCATCTCGGGTGGAACGCGGTATCCGCGGTAGCGGGACGGCTGCTGGCTCATCCGTTCAGTCTGCCACGCCCCGCTTAACCTGATAGAGCCCTTGCGCACGACTCAGGCGTGACCGACCACCCAAGCTTGGAGGAATAAGATGCCTTCGACGAGAATCAAGAGCAGCATGCGCCCGCTCGCGCGCGGCAAGAAGGTCCGTTCGATCAAAGTGCCGCAGGACATCTCCGAGCAGAGCAAGATCTCGGGCTATGTCTTCTCGCGCCGCTTCAAGAAGCGCGCACGCATCAGTTCGGTGAGGATCAGTGACAGCTTCGCCGCCGGCACCGCGGCGTATGCCCGCGCCAAACTTGCCTCGCGCGTCGCCTCGGACTCTGATGGCGCGCCGGTGATTGGCGACAACTATATCCGTATCAAGATCGACTCATCGCACGCCAACGCCGGCAGCGACGCCAGCAAGATCCTGATGCGCTTCGGCGACAACAAGCAGGTCGGCCTGTTGGGCTTCGCCACAACTAAGTTTCCCAAAGGCGCGACCATGAAATGGGACCTGAACGGGGTCCAGGACTACGTCGAGACGATTCCGACCGACCTCTGGGACGAGATCACACTCGAGAACCCGTCGGGTGACGGCATGAAGATCGACAACGTCGAGATCGTGCACAGCGACGTCGCCATCCTGGACTGGGACTGCAACGCCTGGCTCGACGGCTCGAAGGGCGAAAGGCACGGCCGGCTCGGATTGGCGGCCAAGATCCTCGAGAAGAAGCTCGACGCCATCGACAACAACTGGCTCCCACAGATCCATTGGGCGGCCCGCGAGCTTGGCAAGGCCGATGGCACCAAGTACGGCAGTACCGGCGCCTGGTGCAGCGAGTTTGCCTCGTGGGCGCTACGCAAGGCGTTGTGGGAGACGCCGCCGGGAAATATCGGATCGCAGTCGATGGAGAACTACTTCGACGGTTTGGAACGCAAGTTCACCATCAGCCAGATCCTCAACGGCGACTATGTGCTCAACGCTGGCGACTACGTGCGCTTCCAGTGGTCCGACGGCGGCCAGCACAGCGGTATCTTCATGGAATACCTGGACTCTTCCAGCTCGCCGACCAACAACACCCGCGTGCGCACTATCGAAGGCAATACCGGATCCACGGTCAAGGTGAGAACACGCAAGTTCAAAGATGTGATCTCGGTGGGGAACACGCGCTAGCAGTGAGCTGCCCCTCCACCCAAAGCCTCGAAAGGGGCGGCGTAGGGGACGATCACTGGGGAGTTCACCGCTGAGTCATGGCCAGAGTGATGGCCCTTCCAAATGCGCCCCGCGTCCTTCACGACCCGGAACAGCCGCGCGAGATAGAGCGGCACTACCGGGATATCGTCGGACCTAGATCATGAGAATAGCTCAACACGTCCTGCGGTCTTTCGTTCTGGTCGGCGCCCTCCTGGGGCTCCCGTGCTTGGCGCTGGCGCAGCCGGGCGATGAGGCGGGCCCGCCCCGCACCCCCTGGGGCGTGCCGGATCTGCAGGGGACCTGGTCTCTCCCCACGATGACGCCGTTGGAGCGGCCGGCCGGATACGAGGACAGACCTCGTCTCACCGAAGAGGAAGAGGCGGAGTTTCTTGCTATGCGGCGGAGCCGCATTCGCCAGGGGCTCGCCCGGGCCCTGAGCGCGGACTTCGAGCTGGGCGATGGCGGAGTCGACCAGTCGATCTACGATCATCCGCTGCTGGACGGGCGCACGTCGCTCGTCGTCTCACCCTCGAGCGGGCGGATCCCACGCACGCCGGTCGGCCGGGACCGGGCGGGGATGCCCGGGCGGCGGATGAGCGGCATCCCGGAGGGTCCCGAGGACCGGGCCCTGGACGAGCGGTGCATGATGGGCGGGACCTTGCCGCTCCGGGGGAGTGCGTTCCCGGCCCGGATCTTCCAGACCCCGGATCATGTCGTCATCCACTACGAGTTCGTGAACGCCACCATCACGGTCCCGCTCGACGACCGCCCACCGGTGTCCAACGCCATTCCCCAGTGGACGGGGACCTCGCGCGGGTCCTGGGACGGGGACACCCTCGTGATCGACTCGACGAACTTCGATCCGCGCTGGACCTTTCAGGGGTCCGGCGCCGGTCTCCGGCTGGTGCAGCGGCTGACGCGGATCGATCAGGACACGATGCACCATGAGTACACCGTTTACGATCCGGAGTCGTTCACCGAACCGTGGTCGGTGGCCTACCCGCTAACCAACACCCGGGAGCCGATCTACGAGTACGCCTGTCACGAGGGCAACCGCAGCATGTCGCTGCTGTTGTCCGGCGCACGGGCAACCGAGCAGATGGCCCGGTTCGTCGGTTCGTTCGGTCTCTCGTCGTTCGAGCCTGTCGGTGAGGCGGCCGGGGGCGGTCCGGCGTTCACCGACGGGATGCTGTCTTACGACGCTAGTGGGCGGGTGTCGGTCCACTTGACGAACCGTGAGACCTACCTCGCATACTATGGCCGATATGACGTGAACGTCAGTCGGGGAGTCGTCCATCATACGGTGGACGGTGGGTCGCGACCCGATGTGCGGGACAGAACGCTGAGCCACGGGTACGAGCTCACCGACGATGGCGACACGCTCGTGCTGTCGCTGATGGGTGACGACGGAGTCGAGAGCCGCGCCACCTGGCGGCGTCATCGATAGTCCCGTCTAGGGAATCGTCAGGAACGCACCCTGTTCTCACACGGAGGATCTATGGCGCCGAGACGTTCGGCTGGCGCTAGCCTCGTGGGCGTCATCAGTGCTGCCACACTTGAGCAGCGAGTGCTGGAACGTATCTCGGATGATCCAGCGCGTTCGCCACCTTTCGAGCAAGCTCGGGAAAGACCATAGGCAGGAACACGAAGACTGTCACGGCGAGTACCACCGCTGCCAGATGCGACCGGTGCAGCCGACCGACAACCCATCCCGTGCCGGCCCAGGGAACCACGGCGAGGAGGATGAAAAACACCGGCCCCCTTATGCCCGGAGGCAACGATAAGTAGTACTCATTCAAGAAGCTCGTTGTTGGTTGCACCAGAAGCGAGAAGTGCAGCCACAAGACACCATACCCGATCAGGACCGCCCTCACCGTAAGCCACGTGTGATCGCGGACGTCCTGACACGCGCCCAGAGCGATCGCCGCCACGACTTGCCTCCAGTACCAAACGGAGGAGCGCCGTTGCTGATGTTCCTCCCACAGATCTCCCGCCAGGGACTCAAGGCGTTCACGACGGCCCAGGCGCCTCAAGAGCCAGGTAGCGACGGCCGGTGGTCGCACAACGGTCATACCCCAAGTCCCTCCAGTTGCGGCAAACCCTCCCACAGTCGAGTGAGTGTCCGCCGGGTGTCGCGGACTTCTCTCACGCCTCGGGCGGTGACATGAAAGTATCGCTTGGCTCTCCCCCCGCGTGCGGCTGTCGGTTCGCCCAGCGCCGATGACACCAAACCCTTCGCTTCGAGGCGCTCAAGCGCGAAATACACACTCCCGCGAGCCACACCTCGGCCTGAGATGTTCTCGATCTCTCTGGCAATTGGCACACCATAGGCGTCGTCGCTGATCCGCATCACCGCCAGCAGCACCATGAGTTCAAATTGCCCGAGAGAGCTTCGGTTTTTCATTTATTCAGGTTTATAGATTAAATAATGGCCAACGCAAGCCCACACGGGACCACGCTAGCGGCCACAGATCGATCCCTTCGACTTGGGCCAGATAGGTCGCCAAGAACGCCGTCATGCAGGGCTGTGAGGGGTGACGTCCCCGCGAACCCTCAGCTCGAGATATTCAGGGTTCCTCTGTCGGGTCCGGCTTGGTCTGTTCGTCCGAGTCCGGCTCCCAGTTCGTGACCGGGAACGGCGGAGGGCGGCTTTCGAGGCGCCCTTTTCGTTCTCTCGGGCCTGGGACAGGTGACCGTCGCTTTGCGAGACGACCCGAGAGGAATTTGCGTGAAGGATCGAGCAGTTCGCGAGTAGTACCTATCAGGAGCGGCCACAGGCGGCCGTTCGGAGGAGGTTCGATGCGCAGTCCAGGCACAACCAGCGTTGTAATGGGAGCCCTACTGCTCGCCTGTCTGACGTTCAGCGGCTGTGAGGTAGGGGGGAACCGTGCCCCGGGAGACACGAGCGAAGCCGTCGAGTTGAGAACCTATCGGGTCCTTCCTGATCACCAGGATGACCTACGTCGCATGCTGTCGAGCGTGCTCGGCAGCGGCGATGCGCGCACCGGTCGGGTCAGCAGTGGTCCCGGCGGGGCGCTGGTCGTCGTGGCTCCTCCGGGTGTTCAGGCAGGGATCCAGCAGCTCATTGACGCCGGATTCGAAGCATCTCCGGCTTCGCA
>JASLOY010000207.1 GCA_030745255.1 Vicinamibacterales bacterium | reverse complement strand
CGTCGGGAATACTGCTCCAGAGGAAAAACGACAGCCGTGAGGCCAGCTCGAGGTCGCTGAGCGGATAGACGGACTGTCGGGAGGCGATCTGAGCCGGATCCCGTTCGACTCGAAGGAGGAAATCAGGATCGACGAGTAACCGTTCGAGCGCGAACTGAATCCCACTGTCGAACGTTCCACCGTCCCGCCGGCCCGAATCGAAGAAATCGAGCAGCGTCGTCAGGTCGCCCTCGGTGGCCGGCCGGCGATAGGCGCGTCTGGCGAGCGCCAACAGGATCTCGCTGGCGCACGACCGCTCCTCGGCCGCATTCGCGGGCTGACAGCTGAAGATGGCCCGACGACTCGGCGTGTCAGCCGTCGAACCTGGCAGCCCGGGCAGGTCGAACGGACCGCCGATCTCGACCGACCCGACGGCCGCATAGCCCATGTAGATCTGGTCGTTCGTCAGGACCCGACCACGCTGCAGCGGTTGCGGCAGACTTTCCGGTTCCCACAGCTCGCGCACGAACGACACCCCGACGACATGCGGGCCCGCCTCGACCGGCACCCGGAGCTCCAGATCCGCGTCACCGGTCAGCTGCATGTAGGCTTCCCACTCCACCGCGCCGGCGAAGCCGGGCTCGCCGTCACCGGCATAGCTCGAGGCGGCCGGTGTTCCCGGCGCGTCACCGCCCACCGTGAATCGGTCCAACAACCTCCCGTCGAGACGCAGGTCAAGCTGCTGGGGCCAGCCCATGCCCATGAGATACGCCTGATACTGGCGGCGCAGTCGCACTTTGATCAGATACTCGCCGTCGGCCGGAAAGTGATAGGGAATCGCAAGGCCGCCGCGCGACCCGAGCGGGAGATCCTCGCTCTGGCGGGCATCCTGCACCACGTGCAGCGGAATTTCAAAGGTGTCGAACCCCGGGCTGCTCGGTGGCAACCCGACCGCGAGGCGGGTCACCTGCCTGGCCACCGACAAATAGCGCTCGAGATGGGCACGCGAGATCGTGAGGACATCGGCGAAATTGTCGAAGCTCCCGTCAGCCGTCTCGTCGCCAGGCAGCAACGACGCCACATCGATGTCCAGCGCGAAGAGGTCGCGAATGGCGTTGCGATACTCTGTGCGATTCAACCGATGGACCGCACTGCCGCGACCCGGGTTCGGGTCGGCGGTCCAGGCGCGGTCGAGCGTAGCTTCCAGCCTGCCGGCGACCGCATCATAAGTGGCGGCATCGGGCCGCGGACGACGAGGCGGTGGCATCGACCCAGCCCGCAGCTTCGCGATGACCCGCTCCCAGAGCTCCGGGTCGGCCTCTGGTGCGGTGGCGTCCACCGTGTCGAGCGCCAGCTCGGCGGTGCGGAGCCGCTCGTTGTGACACGCAATGCAGTACTCGTCTAGGACCGCCCGCGTTGCGGGAACCGCGGCACCCTGGGTCTGGCGAGCCGAGATGCGCGCAGTGGGGGCGATCCCGGCGACGATGCCACCAGCGACCAACGTCGTGGCCAAGACGGACCGCACCCACGTGCGCGGTCGCGCGCTGCCCCGTCGTTGGTATCCGATCCACCGCATAAGTCTCCTTCGCGTCCCGCCGCAAGGTGCAGATCTACAGCTCAATTGTGCCCGATCGCCGAACAAGACGTAAAGGACCCGACCCGAGGGTCGGACCTGTTCTCGTGCTGCGGGGTGGGACAGACGATGAAGGCATGATTCATGCCGATGCCGTTCACCGCACTGGTCATCGATTTCGGTGCGCGCGCCCCCATTCCGTTCGCGCCGCCACTGGTCTACGCCGTGCTGTGTACGGGGGCCTGATGGAGTTCTCGATCCTGGTGCTGACGATGGGACCGCTCTACGAAATGTGGGTGCTCCGCCCGACACCGTCTCGCGAGCGGCTGACACCCGGCCGCCTCGCCCCGTCCCCAACGGGTCCTGTCTGTGTGATGATGCTCAGATGATCCGCCGCTGGTTCTACGTCTGTGCCGCCATCCTGGTGGCTGGCCTCGTTTTTGCGGCCACCTTCAGCTCGGTCGCCTTGTGGGCGCTGGTATTGGTCGGACCGTTCCTGCTGGTCGGCCTCTACGATGTCCTGCAGCGTCAGCACACCATCCTGCGCAACTTCCCGATCCTCGGCCATGGCCGCTACCTGTTCGAGACGGTGCGACCGGAGATCCAGCAGTATTTCATCGAGTCGAACACCGACGCTTTTCCGATCGAGCGTGAGTTCCGCGACATCGTCTATCAGCGGGCCAAGGGCGAGCTCGAGACGCAGCCGTTTGGCAGCCAGCGGGACTTCTATCGCATCGGGTACGAGTGGGCGGCCCATTCCCTGGCACCGGTCCAGCCCCTCGAGGAGCCGCCCCGCATCCGGATCGGTGGCCCCGACTGTAGTCAACCCTATTCGAGCTCGCTGCTCAACATCTCGGCGATGAGCTTCGGCGCCCTGTCCAGCCGGGCCGTGCTGGCGCTGAACGGCGGCGCCCTGGAAGGTGGCTTCGCGCACAACACCGGCGAGGGGGGCATTTCGCCCCATCACCTCGAACGAGGCGCCGACCTCATCTGGCAGATTGGCACGGGCTATTTCGGTTGCCGCACGGCGGATGGGCAGTTCGACCCCGACCAGTTCAAAGATCGGGCGGCGCAGGACGCGGTCCGCATGGTCGAGATCAAGCTGTCCCAGGGTGCAAAGCCGGGCCACGGGGGCGTCCTGCCGGGTCCGAAGGTCTCTGAGGAGATCGCCGCAATTCGTGGGGTGCCGGCGTGGCACACCGTCTTCTCCCCCCCGGCACACGAGATGTTCTCCACACTCCAGGGGCTCCTCGAGTTCGTGGCCACGCTGCGCGGCCTGGCCGGCGGCAAACCGATCGGAATCAAGTTGTGCGTCGGGCAGCGGATCGAGTTCCTGAAACTCTGCAAGGCGATGCTCGACACCGGCATCACCCCGGACTTCATCACCGTGGACGGCGGCGAAGGCGGCACCGGCGCGGCGCCACTCGAGTTCGCGAACTCGATGGGCATGCCGGCGCGCGACGGCTGGATGCTCGTCAATAACGCCTTGACGGGATTGGGGCTGCGGGACCGGGTGACCATCATCGCGGCCGGCAAGATTCTGACCGGCTTTCACATGGCGCGCGCGCTGGCCGTTGGCGCCGACCTATGTGTCTCGGCCCGCGGCATGATGCTGGCCCTGGGCTGTATTCAGGCGCTCCGATGCAACACCGGGCGTTGCCCTACCGGTATCGCAACGCAAAGCTCGGCGCTCGTGCACGGGCTCGACATCGGGGACAAGACGACGCGGGTTGCCCGCTATCAGGCCGCCACGGTCCGGAGCCTGCTGGAGTTGCTCGGTGCGATGGGGTTATCCCACCCGCGGGAACTTCGCCCGCACCACATCTTCCGGCGGGTCACCGACTGTCGTGTGCGCAACCTCGCCCAGCTCCACGAATTTCTGTGCGAGGGAGCGCTGCTTTCCGAAGCGCATGTCGACGAGGAGGATGAGGGTGGCGGCTTGTGGCGCGACGACTGGCAGGCAGCCTCGGGTGAATTTTCGCGGTAGCCCTAGCAGGCCGCGCCGCCGGTCACGAGCGCCCGAACGGCACCACGCGCCTCGGCTCTATCTCGCCTCGCGGGCGTCAGCTTCCAGGATCCGGGCGCCGCGGAGGATGCCGCCGAACGAGTAGTTCGCCTCGTGACAGGCGTACTCGTAGACCTTGTTCTCGCTCGCCGGCCAGACATATTCGCCACTCCAGGGCGCCGTCCAGACCGTCGGGTCTTCCACCGTGAACTGGTAGAGGAGGGTATCGGCATCGACGCGCGTGAAGCGCTCGACGACGTGCAGGTTGCGTGACGCCTGACCGAGGGACGGCGTGTCGCGGAAATTCGTCGTGTCAACGACCAGTGTGTCGCCCTCCCAGCGACCGACCGAATCGCCAAGCCAGGTCCTCACCTCAGGCGGCGCATGCTCCTGATTCATCCGGATGATCCTGGCGTCGTGGACCATCTCCACGAGAATCACGACGGTGTCTTCGGTCTGCACGATCCGCTTCAGGTTGTTGTAGAGGACCGGCAGCATCGGCGGCCCGGCGGTCGAGCCGAAACCCATCAGACAGCGCTCGGCAAGTGGGCGCCCCTCTGGATGGTCGTAGGGTCCGGGGGCGTTCAGGTCGTCTTCGAGCCACCAGGCGGTGCCGGTGTTCGGACGAAAGAAACCGGCAAGTGTCGCGAGTTGTGCCTGCGCGTCGGCCGTCAGCGACGGCTGCCGGCCGTTCGACGGATCGGTGATGATCGACGTGCGCCACTGCCCGTCGATCTGGAAGGCCGCGCTCCCGCGGTCTATCCAGAACGAGTTGTAGCCGCCGACGTTCCCGGCCGCACCGCTCGACCCATCTCCTCCAACCGGTGGAGCCTCGCGGGGAGGGCCACTCTCCTGGTTTCGCTCGTCAGGGATGTTGAAGATCCGCTCGAGCGAGCCGGCCCCGGCGGCGAGCTCCGCCGCCTCTTCCTCGGTCAGCACCAGCTTGTCGCCAAACTCAGCGGGCCGCTGCAACGGTGTCAGCGTCGCGATGTCGTAGGTGCCAGACAGATCTGGACGACCGTCGGGTGTGCGCGGAATGTCGGCGTCACTCTGTTGAGCCACCGCACCGGGAGCCAGCAGTGCAAGCGCGACCGCGAGAACACCGATCATCACCGGAAGTCGACTACTCATGAGCACCTCTCATCTCCAACAACACGGTCCCAACGATGAGGTCCGGCCGAGTGTACCCCGGTTGAGCCGTGCACGTCACCACAAGTACACGAATGGTGAGCACGGCGACCGAGCGACGCCGGTCTGGATCCACCGACGCATTTGAAGCGTCAAAGCAACAGAGACAACGTGCGGTAAGCCCTTGTCTACTAACGGGATCCCGGCAGCGCGGGGCACCGCCTGACTGGGTTGACAGCAGCACCTTCAGACGGCAATCATCGCAACAGACAGATGTACTGGATGCGTTCTCGGCTCTCGCTCGCCGCGTTGCTTGTCGCCTGTACTCACATCACGGCGATCGCCGCGACGTCGGTTGCGCTTTGCTGCCTGCCGCACCCGAGCGCAACCGACAACACCGAGGAATGCCCGCTCCATCGTACCGCCGCTGACACTTGCACGCTGACGCACTGCCCGATGCATGGCACGGCGGGGTCCCACGGCCCTGAGCACGCTACCGCCGAAAGCCCGATGCACGCGCATGGCGCGACCACGCAGCCCTCACATACCGGTAACTGCCAGCTGACGTGCGAGGACGGTGATCGCTCGCTGGTCGTTCTCCTCGGTGTGCCCGGGTTGCTGCCTGCGGCCAGCACCGTGACATTCCCGGATGCGGTCGAGATGCGACCGGCATCTGGAGCCCCATCACCCCCCGATCAGATCCCATCCGTTTCCATCCCACCTCCGCGCGTCTGACCGCGACGTTCGTTTTCTTTCAACCTGTCAGCCACGACGCGCCCGGGCGCTAGCCCGTGGACGTGCGTGAGCCGTGCGAGACCGGTCGCGGCAACGCGTCGGAAGTGAGAGCGCAAGATGAAGACGATACAGATCTGGACAGTCGTGACAGTGGCGACCTCATGTGTGCTGGCGGCAACCGCACCGCGGGACGGCAGCGCCATCGCCCAAACCCTCGCAACTCCCGCCGCGGGGCCGCCGGCAGCGCATGGCGCGTTCCCGTCGGCCGCGATCGACGATGGTGGCCGCCTGTGGGTGACCTGGATCGACGGGCAGCACCTGGCGGTGGCGAGCTCGACCGACAAGGGTCGCACCTTCGGTCCACCGACACGGGTGACAGTCGAAGCTGAGGAGATCGACGCGACTGGCGACGCCCGGCCGAAACTAGCCATCGGGACCGGCGGTGAGATCTACATCGCCTGGACCAGACGCGGCGCACGGCCCTTCACCGGCGACATCAGATTCGCGCGCTCGGTGGACGCGGGGCGGAGCTTTTCGACACCACGGACCGTCAACGACGACGGTCTCCAGATCGGGCACCGGTTCGAATCGCTGGGGGTCAACGAACGGGGCGACCTGTTCATGGTCTGGGTCGACAAACGGGACCTCGAGGCGGCGCTCGCCGTCGACGAGCCGTACGCCGGCGCTGCGCTCTACTACACGTGGAGCACCGACGGCGGTGCGACCTTCGCGCCCAACCGGAAAATCAAGGATCACGTCTGTGAGTGCTGTCGGATCGCGCTCACATTCGACGAAGACGGCTGGCCGGTGATGGTCTGGCGGGAAGTGCTCGACGGCAGCATCCGCGATCACGGCATCGTTCGGTTCCTCGACCGAGACCGCTTCACAGAGGTCGGGCGGGTCGCGGTCGACGGCTGGCGCATCGACGGCTGCCCGCACCATGGCCCCGGACTCGCCCGCGACATCAATGGCGCATATCACGCCGTCTGGCTGACCGGCTTCGGTCCCCAGGGGGCAGGCGCCTTCTACGCCCGCACAACCGAGGACGGGTTGACGTTTACCGAGCCGATGCGGGTCGGAACGCGTACGACGCTCGGGCACGCCGACATCGAGGCACTCGGCCGTCACATCGTCATCGTCTGGAAGGAGCGCGTGGAACCGAACGCGACCGCGGTGCACCTGATGGAATCGGAGGACGCCGGT
>JASLOY010000206.1 GCA_030745255.1 Vicinamibacterales bacterium | reverse complement strand
CTGGTCGACGATGGCCTGTCGATTGCTGAACTCGTGGTCGCCGATCAGCGCGGCCGCCCGGGTCTGGACATCGTCGCTCGAGCGGCGCAGCAGCCGGCGTCGCTGCTCGAGGTCGAGGTTCAGCTCGCCGACGGTCAGCTCACCAGTCTCGAGCGCCGCGACGAGCGGCTCGTGGAACGGGCGATTCCGCAGCAGCATGTCGAGCACCAGCCCCTTGACCTCGGCACTATAGCCGCGAAACCGCGCAAGCACGTCGGTGCCGCGCGCCGGCCCGTCGAGGATCGTCAGCGCGCGTGCCGCCGCCGCCTGCAGCGCTGGAGGCGCAGTCGGCTCCATCAACGCCAGCAACGTCTCACCGACCTGCGCGTAGCCACCGAGCCCCAGCAGCGCAATTTCCTCGGCTCGCACATCGACCGGCAGCTCAGCGTCCACGGCACGACGTCGTGCTCGTTCCAGCGCGCGGTCTCGCGCCGCCAGCTCGCCGAGACCCGCCGCGGCAGCAACCCGCAGCGCGGCCCTCACCACCGGAGTGGCGCTGGCGTCGAGCAGGAGGGCCAGATCGCCGGACACCGTCTTGGGCACGGCGGTCACCTCGGCCCGTCCCAGCCCGTCGGCCAATCCGTCGAGCAGCGTGGCCCGCCAGACGTCCGTCAGGCCGGGGCGCAAGGCCAGCGGCACAATGCCTGTCAGTCCGGCGTCCTCGCTCGCGCCAGCCACCGCGCCGAGGAGTCGCACGGCGTCGAGCCGGCCGGCCGCCACCGCGGCGACATCGGTTGGCTCGGCCGCCAGGAGCGTTTCCAGCATCCGGATTGCCCCGCCGGTCGCCCCGGCCAGAGCCGCATACCGTGTCCAACGATGACCGGCGTCCCGTGCGAGCACGCGACGCAGACCGTCACTGGACTCTGGGGAGTCGATGCCGCCCAGCGTCAGCGCCACCTGCATTCTGACCCGAGCGTCGGGGTCATCGGCCATCGCCGCAATGGCCTCACCGAGTGCCGCCGACTCGGCCAACCGGGTCTCCGCCACCACGAGTGCCTGCGCGCGGACGCCGGGCTCCGGATCCGTCAGCGCAGTAGCAATCTCGTCGACCACGAGCGCGTCGAGCCCGTCGAGCGTCCAGAGCGCGTGCACCCTGCCGACCGGCGAGTCGGTCGTGCGCAGCAGCTCGGCGACCAGCGGCACCGCCGCCGGGTCGGCTCGTTCCACCAGCAGCCGCTGCGCGGTGTCGCGCCACCACTTGTTGGGACGCGCAAGGCCGGCAACCAGCGTCGGCAGTTCGGCGGTGGCGAGCCTTGGCCGCACCATCGGCAGACCCCCGCGCGGCACCACCCGGTAGATGCGGCCCTTGTCGTCGCCGGCGCGCACGTCCATCGTGGCTTCGACGGCATCCGGAATCCACTCGGGATGCTCGATCACCGCCCGGTGCATGTCGACGACGTAGAGCGCGCCTTCTGGGCCGGTCGCCAGCGTCACCGGACGGAACCAGTTGTCTCGCGCCGCCAGCAACTCGACGCCTTCGGCCCGGCGGCCGGCCACGAAGCTCGGACCCACGGCGGTCACCACGTCCTGGTGCACGACATTCACCACCACGTCGTTCACGAAGAAGCTGCCCTCGTAGGCGGCCGGCAGCGCCCCGCCGCCGTAGAATGCAATGCCCGAGCCGCCCGAGAACCGACCCGACTGCTCCGGGTGGTTGACGCGGGTCTCGGCATCGGAGATCTGGAAGAGCTGCGCTGACGACCCGTGGTCCGAGATGGTGTCGCGGGTGGTCGGCACCGCCAGCAGCGGGTTCCGCGCCAGATAGGCAGTTGGAAACACCATGTGCTGGATGTGATTCAGGTTGTGGGTGCCGAACATCCGCCCCCAGGCGTCGAAAGCGATACCGTGGCCGCCCGTCGTCTCGTACGACGTCTCTAGGGCGCCGGTGTCCGGCCGGAACCGGAAGTCCATCCCCCGAATAGACACGGCGGCGTCAGGGGCGCCGGCTGGATAGCCACTGCCCTGATTGCCGCCATTGGCGGCATAGACCCAGTTGTCGAGGCCCCAGGTCAGCCCATTGATGTTGTGCTGCGTATTGGCGACCGGAAACCCGGAGAAGAGCGCCTCGCGCGTGTCCGCCCTGCCGTCGCCGTCGTCGTCCCGCAAGAAGAGGACGTCGGGCGGCTGGGTCACCAAGACGCCATCGCGCCACGGCAGCACCGATGTCGGATACTGCAGTCCGTCGGCGAAGAGCGTCCAGGTCTCGAAGTAGCCATCGAGGTCGGTGTCGACCAGCTGCTTGACTCGACCCAGCGGCGGGGTCCCCTCCGGCCGCGTCGGGTAGCCGCCCATCTCGACGACATACATCCGCCCCTCGGCGTCGAAGGCCACACCGACCGGATCGACGACCGCCGGCTCACGTGCGGCCAGCTCCAAACGCAGATCATCGGGCAGCCCCGCCGTGGCGATGAGCTCGCCCGGCTCGAGCGACGCCCCTTTCCCGTCGTCATGGACGCATCCCGAAACGGCCAAGGTGATCCCCAGCGCGACGATGGCCGACGGAATCGACCGTGCAAGGATTGCTGCGAAGCCCACCGGCTGCTCCTGCCTCCTGGGTGCGGAGAGTCTCTACGGCGTCCGACTCAAGCGTCCCGCCAGGTAGCCCAGGCTGACCAGCGCCCGGTTCACGAGTCGCTCGCCGGCACCCACCTCCACGATGGTCGAGCTGTCGGCGCCGTAGCCGCCCTGGCCCGCTGCCTTGATCGTCGGAAAATAGCCGAGGTGCCCGTTCGAATAACCGACGAAGAGGGTGTTCGAGACCAGGCTCTCGCCCTTCAGGCGCAGCCCGTGCTCGACGAAGAACTCGCCGGGAAACGACGCCAGCGCCAGGTCCGGACCGATCAGCAGCGTCACCACCTCAGCCTCGCCCTCGCGCTCGAAACGCTCGAGATAATCACGCCGCACACCGGCCCGGATCTGAGGGTCGTCGAGGTTCCACCGTGGATCGATCGGGACCAGCTCGACGCCGAGCGCGATCGCGTCGACGTCGGTAAAGGTCAGCTCGCGCCGGAGCCGTACCACCTCGCCGCCGGCGGTCTCACCCATGCGGCGCATCTGGTCGTAGGCACCCTCGTCCAGCGGCGTCTTGTCCCAGAACGGGTTGATGTCGCCGGCCGCGCCCTGGAGGAACATCGCCTGCCCGCCGATCTGGCGCTCGACCAGCGCCATCATCGCGCCCGGGTAATCGGCTGAATACTCCAGATTCTCGGGACCCAGCACCACCGGGTGGATCGCCAGGTTGATCAGTGTGGCGATCGGGTCGCCGTCCGGCGTGTCGAACGCCACAACCGCGACCGACTTGTCGACCGGGCTGGTCGGCACGGCATCCCGGTTCTCCCAGAACATCTCGACGGTGCCGTCGGCGCGCACCCGACGGCGGTTGTGCCCCAGGTCCACCCGCCCCCAGTCGACCCCGAGCCGGGCCGGCCGCCGGGCGCCGTGCGCCTCGACCACCGCGGCGGTGATCTTGCGCCGCAGCTCCTCGACCCAGGGGTCCGCCATGGTCGGAAAGTCGGATACGAAGCTGGGCCCCGAGTGGGTGTGCGAGGAGGTAAGGAAGACCTCGTCGAAGCCGAGCGCCGCCGAGACGGCCGCGCGGACGTCCCGGGTCAATGGCTTGTCCGCGTAGCCCAGATCCATGGTGACCCAGGCCACCGTGCGCTCGCCGTCGCCGAGCACGATCGCCTTGGCGTAGAGCGGGTCGTGGACGCCGGTCGACACGTTCGGCCCGCGCGCGCCATAGCCATACATCCGCACGCCTGGCGGCGGGGTCACGTCGGCCTTGGCGACCCCGACCTGGAGCTGGGCGGCGGCGAGGCCGGGCGCGAGCAGCACGATCACGCCGACGAGGGTGGCAAGTTGTCGCATCAGTCGTCTCCTCGTCCGTTCCACGTTGCCCAGCCGCCGGACAGCCATGCGATCGATCTCAGCGAGCAACGTCACCGGCGCTCTCGGGGTCTTCTGGGATCAGGTCAAACGGCACCGTCGCATGGCGGATGCGGCGGCGGTTCCAGGTGTAGGTAATCTGGAGATCCCCGTTCGCGTCCTGGATCATCGCCGGGTAGGAGAGCTCTCCCCGCTGTCCTTCCTCGAGCTCCTCGATGACGAGGAAGTCGTTCCAGGTGACCCCATCGTCGAACGACACCGCGAGCGACAGTGGCGTGCGCCGTGTGGTCGAGGGGTTGTAGATCAGGATGCACCGCCCGTCGTCGAGCCGGACGGCGTCGATGCCAGCGCTGGGATGGTCGCGGTCGGTGAGCCGGAGCGGCGACCAGGACTTGCCGCCGTCACGCGATAGTGACGTCGCGATTTTGCCCATCCGGTTGGTCCGGAAGAAGGCCCGTATCACACCCGGCTCGACCTCCAGCAGGGTCGGCTGAATCGTCCCGCGGCGGTCCCGCTCCATGTCGCCGAACAGAATCGGTCCGTGCTTGCTCCAGGTCTTGCCGCCATCGCTGCTGATTTCCATCCAGGAGGACCAGGACCGGTAGCTCTCGAGCGACGTGCCGGCAAGGATGTCCCCGTTGGCGAGCGTGATCGGCTTTGCGCGGACCGGCCCAAGCATACCGGCCGGCAACCAGACCGGGTCGGTCCAGCGCTGGCCGGACGTGGTGGACTTCATGTAGGCCCCGCTCCACGAGCGGGGGCTCTGCCCCACCTTGAAGAAGAGCCAGATCGTGTCCGACGCGTCGCGGAAGAGGACGGGGTTCCAGGCGGGCTGCTCCGGCTCCTTGTATATCTGGGCGGGAGACGACCACTCGCCGCCCTCCGGCTTCCGGGACGACCAGACGCCGACATCCTCCTGCCCCTCTCCTGACCCGCCGAACCAGGCGGCGATTAACGAGCCGTCGGGCGCTTCGACGATCGTCGAGGCATGGGCCCGTGGAAACGGCGCTGCTTCCCAGATGAAGCGGGTCATGTGCTCGAGGTTCTGCGCCAAGGCCACTGTCGAGAGCACAGGCAGGAAGACGATGGTGAACGTGAACGCGACGAGACCTGCGCCGTACCGCCAACCTGTGAGCGGCCAGTGAGCCAGAGGTGCATCAGCAATCATGAGCTCACCTCCCCAGGGTGCGCGAGACGGTCGGCAATGACCTCGGCGACATCCAGGATCGGAATATCAGTCTCCCGTGCCTCTGCCGCATCGCGCAACATGATAGGGCAGTAGGGGCAGGCGACCGCGACCATGTCGGGAGATGTGGCCAACAAATCGTTCAAGCGCCGGTAGTTCACGCGGTCCGACACGACGCCCGTGCTCTTGTCGTCGCTAATGAAGAGCTGGCCGCCGCCGGCACCGCAACACATCGTGGCCTGCCCGTGTTCGGGTGCATCGCGGAGTGTCGCGCCGCTGTCGCGGAGGATCTTCCGTGGCTCCGCGGTGATGTTGCGTCCCCGTGCCAGATTGCACGGGTCGTGGTAGACGGCTGTGACGTTCTGCGGTGTCAGGGAAATCTGGTCCATGACCTGCGTGATGAATTCGGTATGGTGCAGCACGGTGATACCCAACGCCTGAAATTCGTCCAATTGACGATAATCGCCATCGAGCATGGATGTGCAATGCGGGCAACAGGTGACGACCGTGTGGACCCCGTTGCTCCGGAACGTATCGATAATCTTGTCTGAAAGCTCCATCAAGAACAGGGTCTCGTCTCCCAGACGCCGCGCGGGCTCGCCGCAACACGTCTCCTGCTCCAACACGCCCCATGAGACGCCGGACGCATCCAGGATTTTTCGCATCGCAGAAGCGACCTTCTGGCCCTGCGGTTCGTATCCGTTGCCGCAACCCAGCCAGAAGAGAACATCCATACCCTTGGCAAATATCGGGAACTGCTCGTCCGCGATGAACTTCGTCCGCACCTGCCCGGGCAATCCCCACACATTGTGCGGATATCTCTGCATCGTGCCGAACAGCTTCACCGCGCGCTCATTAGAGAGGCTCCCATTGCTGGCCAGCCCGCGGCGCATATCCAGGATCTTCGCGCCGACATGTTCGATGCCGACCGGACAGGCTTGTTCGCAGGCGCCGCACGCATAGCACTGCATCAGGTCGTCTTCGGACACCCACGCGGTGCTCTCGGCGACTTCCCGCGTGGTTCCGGCTATCTGTTCGCCATTCGCACGGTAGCCCCGCTGCATCTGCAAGATCACCTGTTTCGGGCTCAAGGTTCCGCCGGAGCGGTTGGCCGGACACACGTCAGTACACCGACCGCACTCCACACACGCGTTCACGTCGAGAATGTCCTTGAAGGACAGATCGTTGAACGTGCTCATCCCGAGCTCTTCATTCTCCAGATCCAACGACCGCATGCGGCTCGTTGTGTCCGACCGCCAGAAGATGGCGGCCGGGGCCAGTACCAGATGCAGGTGTTTTGAACGGACGATGAGTGGCGGGAACGCCAGCAGTGCAAGCGTGTGCGCCCACCAGACCATGTCTGCGCCCGGCGAACCATGGATGAACAGCCCGGACCAGTCCGCCAAATAGGTCGCCATCAGGATGACGATCAGCACGGCCACGACGCCCGACGACAAAGACGGCGTCCCGAGCGCTTTGGGTCTGATGACGAACCGCCTGAACGCCAGTCCCGTGATA
>JASLOY010000205.1 GCA_030745255.1 Vicinamibacterales bacterium | reverse complement strand
CATCCAGGGCGACGCTCTGTTCGACCTGTGCGACGGCCTGCGACGCGGACAGGCTCAACACCAGCAGATCGACAGGGGTGTCGAGGGCTTCGAGGGCGGGAACGCAGGTGCACCCGTCGATCGATTCCGCGCCACTCTTCACGATCGTCAGTCGGCCGTCGTAGCCGGCGGCGAGCAGGCGGCGCACGATCAGGCGTCCTGGGTTCATGCGGGTCGACGACACTCCGACCACCGCCACCGAGTGTGGCTCGAGCAGGTGACGGATCTGAGCGGTCGGCCGTGTCTCGGCGGCAGCCGGCTCGCCACTGCCGGGCCGGGCCAGGGCGTCCAGCGCGACGAGGGCGCCGTCGGTCGAGACCAGAGGGTTGATCTCGAGCTCGCCCAGCAGGTGCGGGATGGCCTCTTCGGCGAGCTCGAGGGCGCGGGCGAGAACACGCTCCAGGGCGCTGCGGTCGAAGCGGGCTGGTTGGCCGCGGCGAGAGGTGCACACCGAGGAGAGAAACGTCTTCCGGTCGAGGCTATTCGCCAAGCGGCCGCGTAGCGTCGGCGAGAGGATCGTCGCCGCGCGGCTCCCCTCGAGCTGGTCGGCGAGAAGCTCGGCGTCGGTTCCCCCGGGACCCAGGGTGACGAGTGGGCCGAATTCGTCGTTCCAGCGCAGCCCGAGGAGTAGCTCGCCGCCGAGCGCTCGGTCGTGGTCGACCAGCTCGCAGAGTAGAAAACCGTCGAGATCGTGTTCGGCGCCGAGCACGCGCTCCATCCGCGCCGTCGCAACGTGCAGTGCCGTGCGCTCCTTGGGCACGATGTCGACACCGCCGACCTCCGTCTTGTGCGCCAGGCCGGATGCCACGACCTTGAGCACGACCTGCTCACCGGGAAGAGCCTCGAGGTCCACTGACCGGAGCTCGTCTGCATGGCGGATGAACCGGAACGCGGGGACCGCAACGCCGAGTGCCTGGACGAGCTCGTAGGCCTCGGGCTCGAGCAGAGGCCTTCTCTCGCGACGGGCCCGGTCGAGCGCGTCATGAGCGCGGTCGCTCAAGTGCGCTGGCATCGAGCCTGCTCCTGGCCGGCGAGCATTTCATCTCCGCAGGTCGGCACGCTTGGTGGAGGGCGGTAAGGGCACGTGCGCACGATGATAAATGCTATGCAGGCCCCGTGCTCGTCTTGAAACGCGTGCGGCGATCTCTTCCGGATGCCGCCTGCTATCATCCAGGTCGAGTCTACCGGCCAGTGGCAGAGACGCAGCGTGGGAAACGACAACGCACCGAGAGTCCCGGAGATCCTCCAACGGTCCGGTGGTTTGAGGGCGGGTGTGTCACGCGAGGTCGCGCGCGCGACGGGTATGCCCGAAGCGGAGGTCTACGGCGTCGGCAGCTTTTACCACCTCCTCGCGCGGCCCAATGCGGAGATCCGCGTCTGTACCGGACTGTCCTGTGCGCTGGCCGGTGCCCCGCGTGTGCTCGTTGCCGCCACGCAGGCGGGGCTGGCGGCGGAACCGTGTTCCTGTCTCGCAGGGTGTGACGTTGCCCCCGCCGTGCTTCGGGACCGCACGGTGATTCCGGCGGTGACGGTGGCCGACGTGGAGCGAGCCGGGCCGGACGCCTCCAGGCTCGGCTCCGACAGCCTCGGGGACGATCAGCGGTGGCTGGGCACGATCGGTCCCGAGCGCGGTGACCCGGAGCAGCTCGCACTGCATCTCGGCGGCGCCAAGGATCTGGCGGCGCGGGCGTACCAGCGTTCTCTGGCGCTGGGCCCTGAGGGCACGATCGCGGAGATCGAAGCCTCGGGTCTCCAGGGGCGAGGCGGCGCCGGGTTTCCCGCGCACATCAAATGGAGCGCAGTTCGTCGGCAGGCAGGCACGACGCGCTACGTCGTGCTCAACGCGGACGAAGGGGAACCGGGCACCTTCAAGGACCGTGAGGTGCTGATGCGTCGGCCCGACCTGGTCGTGGAGGGCCTGGCAATCGCCGCGCGCGCGCTCGGCGCCGAAGACGTCTACCTTTACCTGCGCGGCGAGTTCGAGATCCCCTGGCGCTCGCTCGAACAGGCGATCGCCGCCTTCGAGGAGACGCGCGTGTTCGACGGACTCCGCTTCCACTTCCACGCCGGTCACGGTGCGTACATCTGTGGAGAGGAGACCGCGCTTCTGGAAGCGCTGGAAGGCCGGCGCGGCATGCCACGGCTCAAGCCCCCCTTTCCGGTCGAAGTGGGACTCTGGGGCAAGCCGACCTTGATCCACAACGTGGAGACGATCGCGTGCGTGCCGGCGATCCTGAACCGTGGCGGAGCCTGGTTCAAGAACCTGGGCCGGGGTGAAGCGGGGAGCAAGCTGTACTGCGTCAGCGGCCACGTGACGCACCCGGGGACCTACGAGCTGCCACTCGGCGTGACGCTCGACGAGCTGGTCGAGGCCGCCGGCGGGTATGTCGGAACGCTCAAGGCTTTCAGTCCCGGAGGCGCGAGCTCTGGATTTCTGCCGGCCAGCGAACGCCGGAGGTCGCTCGGTTTCGAGGCGCTCGCCGAAGCCGGTTCGATGCTCGGCTCCGCCGGCGTCGTCGTGTTGAACGACACGGTCGACATGCGCTGGGCCGCGATGCAGCAGTTGCGGTTCTTCGAGGACGAAAGTTGCGGGCAGTGCGCACCATGTCGCATCGGGACCCGGTATCTGCGGGTGTCCCTGGAACGTCACATAGACGGTGAGCGGGCGGGACACTCCGCGCCGGCGCTCGACAAGGTGTCCGAGGCGGCGTGGCAGATGAACGAAGGGTCGATCTGTGGGCTGGGGCAGGTGGCGCCACTCCCCTTGACGACGGCGCTCGAGCACTTTCCCGAGGACTTCGCCACATGACCGAGGACCATCGCATCACGCTGCAAGGTGAGTCGATCGCGGTCAGTCCCGGCGAGACGATCCTCGATGCCGCCGCGCGCGCCGGCGTCGAGATTCCAACGCTGTGCCACGACCCGAGACTCGAGCCGGCAGGCGCCTGCCGGACGTGTCTCGTGGAGATCGACGGGTGGCGTCGTCTGGCTCCGGCCTGCGCGACCGTCGCACACCCGGGGATGATCGTCACGACGGAGAACGCGCGTATCGACCGACACCGTCGCTCGCTGCTCGCACTGTACGCGACCGACCATCCCGCGGATCGTGCCGCGTCGGAAATGGGTGCACCGGATCAGCTGCTCGCGATGACCGAGCGCTACGACGCGCCGACCGATTGGGGCACGATGCCCCCGTGCCGTGAAGGCCGGCCCGACGATCGCAATCCGTATATCCACTACGAGCCGGACACCTGCATTCTGTGCGCGCGGTGCACCCGTTATTGCGCCGAGGTCGAGGGCGTGAGCGCGATCACGCTGGCGGGTCGTGGCTCGCAGACCACGATCTCCACGGTCGACCGGTTGTCGCTCCTCGACACCACGTGCGAGCTCTGTGGCGGCTGCGTGGACGTCTGCCCCACCGGGGCGATGACCGAGAAGCTGCCGCTCGTCCGGGAGCAGAAGCCGGAGCGGGAGCTGGAGAAGATACGCACGACCTGCAACTACTGCGGCGTCGGCTGTCAGCTCGATCTCAACGTGGACCCGGAGGCGAACGACGGCCGCGGCGCGGTGGTCAAGGTCACCAGCCCCGAGCCGGGGACCACCACCAACGACGGGAACCTGTGCGTCAAGGGCCGCTTCGCCTACGACTTCATCGATCATCCCGACCGCTTGACCGTACCGTTGATTCGTGGGGCGGACGGCGCGCTCCACGAGGCGAGCTGGGACGACGCGCTCGAGGCAGCGGCGCGGGGCCTGCTGGGCGTGAAGGCGCGGCACGGGCCGGACGCGCTCGGTTTCGTCAGCTCCTCCCGCTGCACCGTGGAGGAGAACTACCTGGTGCAGAAGCTCGCGCGCGCGGTGTTCGGTACCAACAACGTTCACCAATGTGCCGCGACCTGACACGCGCCCACCGTGGCCGGTCTGGTCACGACCTTCGGCGCGGGCGCGATGACGAACTCCATCGGGGAGATCAGGGACGCGGACTTCCTGTTCGTGATCGGGAGCAACACGAGTGAGGCCCACCCGATCATCGCGATGGAGATGAAGCGCGCCGTGCGCCGCGGCGCGACCCTGGTCGTGGCCGACCCGCGTGCGATCTGGATGACGACGATCGCGGCGAAGCATCTGCAGCTACGCCCCGGCACCGACGTCTGGTTGCTCAACGCGCTGGCCCACGTCATCGTGACCGAGGGCCTGATGGACCAGCGGTTCATCGACGAGCACACCGACGGGTTCGACGCGGTCGCGCGCACGCTCGCCGCCTACCCCCCCGAGGAGGCCGAGCGTGTGACCGGTGTCCCCGCGGAGGATATTCGGTGGGTGGCGCGCCGGTATGCGCGCACCGAACGCGCGGGCATCTACTACACCCTGGGCATCACCGAACATTCCCACGGCACGGACAACGTCTACTGCCTGTCCAACCTGGTCCTGATGACCGGACACCTCGGCACGCCCTCGGCGGGAATGAACCCCCTGCGTGGCCAGAACAACGTCCAGGGTGCGAACGACGCCGGTGCCTCTCCGGTCTTCTTTCCTGGGTACCAGCGGGTCGACGACGACGAGGTCCGCAGGAAGTACGAGCATGCGTGGGGCACGTCCTTGCCATCCGAGCCGGGTCTGAACCTCAACGTGATGATGAAGCGGGTCGGCCGTCAGATCCGCGGCCTGTTCGTCATGGGTGAGGACATCGTGATCTCGGAACCGAACGTCCTGCGTCTGGAGCAGGCGCTCAACGAGAACGAGTTCCTCATCGTGCAGGACGCCTTCGCCACGACGACGATGCAGTTCGCCGACGTCGTGCTGCCCGCGGCGGTGTTCGCGGAGAAGGAAGGAGTGTTCACGAATTCCGAACGGCGGGTACAACGGGTGCGCAAGGCGGTGGAGCCCCCGGGCCACGCCCGGCCCGATTGGCGGATCCTGATCGACCTGGCCCGCACCTGCGGCGCCGACTGGCGCTACGCGGAACCGGCCGACATCTACGACGAGCTGGCTCGCCACGCCCCGAGGTTCGCCGGGATCGCCCACGCGCGCATCGACCAGGAAGTCCACGACGGCATGACCGGCATCCAATGGCCGTGTGGTGACGCGTCGGATCCGGGCACCAAGTTCCTGCACGAAGGCGGCATCCTGCGCGGCAAAGGTCTGTTTCAGCCCGTCGAGTACCGCCCGTCGCAGGAGCTTCCGGACGAGACGTACGGTCTGGTGCTGTCCACGGGTCGCACGCTCTACCACTACAACGCCGCCACCCAAACACGCCGCGAACGGGGCCTGGTCGCGAAACAACCCGAAGCGTTCGTGGAGATTCACCCGAGGGACGCCCAGCGCCGCGGCGTCAGCGACGGCGACCTGGTCGAGATCCAGACCCGACGCGGTTCGATCCGGACGAGAGCGATCCTCTCGCGCCAGGTGCGACTGGGGTGCATCTGGACCCCGCTGCACTTCGCGGAGGCGCGCGCCAACGTCCTGACCAACGACGTGGGCGATCCGATCACCGACACCGCGGAGTACAAGGTGTGCGCCGCTGAAGTGATTCGGGTGGCCGAGGGAAGCGAGACCGAGCTGTTCCCAGGCTCCTACTATCGAGCGTGAGGCCTCGTGCGGCACGGTCGCATGGTCACGTTTGCCACGCTGGCGCTGGCTGACGGCTATGGATGTAGGGGCACGCCGTGGATTAACATTTGATTGCCCTCGCCCGGAACCAGACACCGAACTGCCATGTCTGCCATAGAGCGGGTACACGAGTTTCTCGCACGCGGCCTCTGCGAGTTCCCGTGGCGCATTGTCATCAGCGATCGCCAGAACCGAACCTATACGATCGGCGGCAACCGTGAGCACTGGTGCGGCCAGCCCCTTCAGATACGGTTCAACAGCGATCGTGGCATCCACGACGTCCTCGCGCTAAACGGACAGGGCGTCCTCGAGGACTTCGTCCGCGGCGACGTGGACATGTCCGGCAATCTCTACGTCCTCACCGAGATCGAGAAATACCTCGACCTTCGCTCGGTATGGTGGCGAATGCTCGGCGCCCTGGTGAGGAATCGCTTGCTTCAGACGATCGAGCGCGCCAAGGTCAACGTGAGTAGCCACTACGACATCCCGCAAGATGTGTTGAAGTGCTATCTCGATCGGACGTACATGTCCTACTCGTGCGCGATGTTCGAAGAGCCAACCCAGCTTGATAGAGATGAGCTGACAAAGGCAGGGCAGGGCGAGGAGGATTCGTTCGATTCACTCGAGAAGGGCCAGTGGCGCAAGTTCAAGGATGCCGTCGAGTTCATCGACCCGGGCCGGGGAGACACGTTGCTCGACGTGGGCTGCGGCTACGGCGGTCAGCTGGTGGTGGCGCTCGAGTCGGGCCCGTTCGGAAAGGTCGTCGGCTGCACCCACTCGCACAACCAGACCGTTGTTGGGCACAAGTTGCTCTCCAGGTTCGATCCCTCGAAGTGGGAGCTTCACGAGGCCGACTATCGGGAGGACGCCAGGGTCTTCGATCATGTGGCGTCGACTGGGATGATCAGCCACGTCGGCCCGAGAGGGCTGGTGCCCTACGTCCGCAATGTCCGTGGACGTATCCGGTCGGGTGGCCGCTACGTGCATCACGCGC
>JASLOY010000204.1 GCA_030745255.1 Vicinamibacterales bacterium | reverse complement strand
GACCAACGACCGGGCTGGTGATTACACCACCCTGGACCACTGGGTTGCCATCCTGGCGACCCTGCTGGTACTGGAGTCCACGCGGCGGTCGATCGGCAGGGCCGTCCTACCCGGCTCCCGGCCGAGATCCGGGAGGTGCTCGCATGAAGGCCCTGGTGACCGGCGCCGCCGGTTTCGTGGGCTCCCACCTCGTCGAGCAGCTACTCGCCGACGGCGCCCACGTGGTCGGCATCGACTGCTTCACCGATTACTACGCCCGCGATCTGAAAGAGGCCAACCTCGAGACGCCGCGGTCGCACGACCGGTTCGCTTTCATCGAAAGCCGACTGCAGGATGCGGACCTCGACCTCTTGCTGCGCGACACCACGCATGTGTTCCACCTGGCGGCCCAGGCGGGCGTCCGCAAGAGCTGGGGACTCGACTTTGCCGTCTACACGGCCTGCAACATCGAAGCGACGCAAGTGCTCCTCGAGGCCTGCACGCGGACCGAGCTGAGCAAGATCGTGTATGCGTCGAGCTCCTCCGTCTATGGCGACGACGGCGAAATGCCGATGCACGAGGGGCACCGGCCGCAGCCCCTGTCCCCCTACGGCGTGACTAAACTCGCCGCAGAGCATTTGTGCTATCTCTATTGGGTGGCGCACAAAGCGCCAACCGTCTCGCTACGGTATTTCACCGTCTACGGTCCACGACAACGGCCCGATATGGCGTTCAACCGCTTTCTCCGCGCCATGGTCGGAGAGGAACCGATTACCCTCTACGGCGACGGCGAACAGACCCGCGATTTCACTTTTGTGCGCGACGCCGTATCGGCGACCATTGCCGCCGCCAACCGCGGTGAACCGGGGAGCGTCTACAACATAGGGGGAGGCGCGCGCGTGTCGGTCAATCAGGTTCTGGACCTGATGGCAGCCTGTACCGGAATGCAGCCCAAGATAGAGCGCTCGCCGGCGCAGAAAGGCGACATGCGTGACACCTATGCCGACACCACAGCAGCCCGAGAATCGTTGGGATTCAGACCCACCGTGCCGCTCGAGGCTGGAATCGAGGAGGAGTTCCGGTGGATCTCGAACGCGGTAACCCACGTATGACCGGCGGTCCCGTCGAGCCCGTCCGTCGGTGCGCGCCTGGAGGGTGGAGACCCGTCGTGGCGGGGTGTCTCTTGACGGTCACGACCCTCGCCTGTGGCGGCCGGAACGCGGACATCCCGGACCCTCAGCTCGAAGCCGACCGCCTCCTGTATGAACGCGGAACGGAAGCGCTCGCCGAGCAAGACTGGCAACGTGCCCGCCAATACTTCGAGAATATCCGAAACAACTATCCGCAGAGCGAGTACCGGCCGGAGGCTTGGTTGTCCATCGGGGACACGTTCGAGGGTGAGGGCACGCTCGAGGCATATGTGCAGGCGCTCGAAGAATTCACCGATTTCCTCAGTTTCTATCCCACGCACCCCAGAGCTGCGTACGCGCGATACAAGACCGGGATGGTGCACTTTCACCAGATGCGCCGAGCAGAGCGGGATCAGACGGAAACGCTGAACGCTATCCGCGAGTTCGAGACCTTTCTCGTGACCTATCCCCCCGAGCACGAGCTGGTTCCGCAGGTACAGCAAAGACTGCGCGAAGCCCGTGACCGGCTCAGCGAGCACGACTACATCGTCGGGTCTTTCTATTATCGGTTCAAGAACTACGCCGGTGCCATGAGTCGGTTCCGTCAGATTCTCGACAGCGATCCCGGCTACACCGGACGAGATGCGGTGTTCTTCCACCTCGCCGAATCGCTGGCTGCGACCAACCAGGTGCCCGAGGCGATTCCCTACTTTGCCCGAATCCTCGACGAGTTCGAAGCGAGCGAGTACGCCGCCGAGGCGACCTTGCGGCTCGCCGAACTGGAAGCCGAACGGGAGCGGTGAGAGCCGCCATGACGCGGAGCGGCCCGGACCGGACGCGAAACGCCAGCCACGTCTGTCGCGCCTGGCGGCCAGTACTTCTGGTCGCTACCCTGCAGACCGTGCTGGCGCTGCCCACCGCCGCACAACCGGTCTCCGCACCGACGGCAACCCCAGAGGCCTTGGCGTGCGCTCCGCGGCTAGCGCCCCGCGACGTGGCTCCGTCTGGTCGAGTCGTCGGCGCCCCAGACACCACCCCCCGCAGGCTTTTCAGACCGGGCGACACCGTGGTGTTGAGCGTCGGACGGGCCGAGGGGGTCTCGGTCGGCACGCAGTTCTTTACGCGACGGGTGGAAACGCCGCTGCATCCACAGTTGCGCGCGCAAGGCATCCGCAACCTGCACACGAGCGGGTGGCTGCGCGCCGTCGACATCGACGAGCACTCCGCCTTGGCCCGGGTCGAGCGCGTCTGTTCGGAGGTGCGGCAGGGAGACCACCTCGGCCCCTTTCAATGGCCGGCGGCCATCACCACGGTCCTGGGTGGCTCGGTCAGCTACGCAACCCCCGCCACGGTGCTCTTCGGTGCGAACGGTCGGACGCTAATGGCCACCGACCAGCTGCTCGTCATCGACCAGGGCACCGACCAGCAGATCGCGCGCGGCCAGCGTCTGACCATCTTTCGCACCGGCGGCGAGCCCCAGGACCCGGTAGCCGAGATCGGACAGGCGGTAGTCGTGCTCGTGGAGGCGTCATCGGCAACCGTCGAACTGCTCGAGGTGCGCGAGCCGGTCATGACGGGCGACTTCGTGGCCGTCCACCGGTGACGTTGAGCCCAGAGCTCAGTTGAGATGCTTCTGTGGCGCGGGCGTTCAGGCCTGCGAGGGAGGGCTGATGCCTTGCCCCACGAATGTCGACACACGCGAGCTCCGGTCTAGTGCCTCGACGCCATCCGCTGACGCGTAGCCTCGGCCTCCGTGTCGGCCTCGGGTGTCTTCTTCTCCGTCGCCCGACGACGCGCCGCTTCAAAGTCGGTGACCCGCGGGTTCGACCGCACTTGTGCGAACCGCCGGTAGTAGTCGCCCGCTGACACCAGGGCGGTGACCACCACGACCCACAACGCGATCTGGCCGAGGACAAAGAACTGCTGGAGATGCTCCCGGCCGAGAATCAAAAGCAGGATCGCGATGACCTGCGACATCATCTTGACTTTTCCCAGCGGCGAGGCCGGTATCGTCACCCCGCGCGAGTAGGCGACACTCCGCAACACCGTGACGCCGAGCTCGCGCCCGAGGATGACCGCGACCATCCACGCCGGTGCCAGCTCCATCTGCACCAGCGACACCAGCGCGGCCGTGATCAGGAGCTTGTCGGCCAGCGGGTCCATCAACTGACCGAAGGTCGTCACCTGCTGCCGGCGTCGCGCCAGATACCCGTCGAGCCAGTCGGTCAGTGCCGCCACCGCGAAGATAGCGGCCCCGACGAGCTCCTTGCCGATACCGAAGATGACCTCCACCTCCAGGTTCGTCAGCAGCACGACGACCAGGAGAGGGACAAGAAATATCCGGGCCAGTGTGAGGCTGTTCGGCAGGTTCATCCGGTGTCCTGTCTCAGCGGCGCATTCCGGACGAGACGGGGAAAAAAGGTGCTAACCTCCCCTCCCCAACGGTTCGCAGATATCAGAGTCGCTTCCATTCTAACAGCGCCATCCCAACCGGAACAATCTGGCAGTCGCTCCCCAGCTGCGCCGTGGAGCCGGCCGAACCGATGCTACAATCCCGCCGTCATGAAGGCGGTCATCCTGGCTGGAGGCTTTGGCACGAGACTGCGCCCGCTCACGCTCGACCTCCCCAAGCCGATCGTGCCGATCTTCGATCGCCCGTTTCTCTACTATCAGATCGACCTCCTGCGGCAGGTGCCCGAGATTGACGAGGTCATTCTGAGCCTCAACTACCAACCGGACCGCATTGCGGCGAGAGTCGGAGACGGAACCGAAGCGGGCGTGCCGCTGCGGTATATGGTCGAACCGGAGCCACTCGGCACGGGAGGGGCGATTAAGTATGCCTCGGCCGGTGTCGACGACACGGTGCTCGTCTTCAACGGCGACGTCCTGACCGGCATCGATCTCCAGGCCGTCGTGCGGCGTCATCACGAGCGCGATGCGCGAGCCACGATCGTGCTGACGCCGGTCGACAATCCCTCGGCCTACGGCCTCGTCGAGACCGACGGTGACGGCAACATACGCCGGTTCCTCGAGAAGCCGCGCCCGGATCAGATTACCTGCGACACGATCAATGCTGGCATCTACGTCCTCGAACCGGACACCTTCGACCGCATCCCGGACGACACCAAGTGGTCGATCGAGCGGCAGTACTTTCCATCGCTGGTCGAGCGGGCCGAGACGTTTGTGGCCTATGTCGACCGAGGGTACTGGCTCGACATCGGCACCCCGGCGAGCTACGTCCGCGCCCACCGCGACCTGATGGCACAGCGGTGCGCCGCTGGGCCGTTTGCGGGACGACCGCCCGGCACCGTGCATCGAGGCGCTGGGTGCCAGGTCGCCGACGGTGCGGTAATCGACGGCCCTTGTTTTCTTGGCGATGGCTGTGTCGTCGAGGACGGAGCCCGCGTCGGCCCGGAATCGGTCCTGGGCCCAGGCTGCACCATCGCCGCCGGCGCGGTGGTGGAACGTTCGATTGTCTGGCGCGACACCGTCGTGGACCGTCAAGCCGCGGTACACGACGCGGTGCTGGGGGAGCACTGCCACATCGAACACCATGCGGAAGTTGGGCCGGGAGTAATCCTCGGCAACCGCTCAACGCTCACCGCTCACACGAAGGCGCACGGAGCCTCAGGATGATGACGTTCGACTCGGGTGTGTTCAAGGCGTATGACGTACGTGGTCTCTATCCGAGCCAGATCAACGAGCCACTCACCGAGCAGATAGGCCGCGCGTTCGTCGCCCATCTCGGCGCTCGCCGGATTGCCGTTAGCCGCGACATGCGACTCTCCTCCCCCGCGCTGGCCGCCGCCTTCATCGATGGGGCGCGAACGCAGGGCGCCGATGTCGTGGACATCGGACTGATGGGCACCGACCAGCTCTACTTTGCCGTTGCCCGCGATGGCCTTGACGGCGGCGCCCAGATCACCGCCTCGCACAATCCGGGTGCCTACAATGGCATCAAGCTCGTCGGCAAGCAGGCCCTCCCGCTCAGTGGGGATGCCGGCATCTCAGACATTCGGGACATGTTGCTCGCCGACGCTGTGCCCGCACCTACCGCGCCACGGGGCGGCTACGCCGAGGCTCGCGTATTTGATGACTACCTCGAGCACATTCTGCGCTTCATCGATCAACGCGTCATCAAGCCGTTCTCGCTCGTGCTCGATGCCGGCAGCGGGGTCGGAGGCCTCGTTGCGCCAGCCCTCTTCGACCGCCTGCCGTGCCGCACCACGCGTCTCTGCTTCGAGGTGGACGGCTCGTTTCCCAATCACGAGGCAAATCCGTTGATCGAGGAAAACCGGCGCGACCTCGTCGAAGCGGTTCAGGCCACATCGGCCGACGCCGGTATTGCCTGGGACGGCGATGCGGACCGCTGTTTTTTCGTGGACGGCACCGGGGAATTCATTTCCGGCGACTTCATCACCGCGTTGCTCGCCGACGCGTTTCTGCGCAAGTCGCCCGGCGCCACGGTCCTCTATGACGTGCGTGCCAGTCACGCGGTCAAGGACATCGTGGCCGCACATGGTGGTCGTGCCCTGATGAACCGCGTCGGCCACGCCTTCTTCAAACACCGTATGCGCGAGGAAGACGCGGTGTTCGGTGGCGAAGTCACCGGCCACTACTACTTCCGGGAGAACTTCTTTGCCGATAATGGCTTCATCCCGGCCTTGCTCATCCTCGAGCTCATGTCAGCTCGAGGCCAAACCCTGCGGGAGCTCCTCGCGCCGCTCCGCGCGCGCTATTTCATCTCCGGCGAGATCAACACCGAGCTCGACGACCAGCGCCTGGTGGCCGAAAAGCTCGACACGCTCGCGTCCCGTTTCGCCGATGGGCACGTCTACCGCATGGACGGCGTGTCGGTGGAGTACCCCACCTGGCATTTCAACGTCCGACCCTCGAATACGGAACCGCTCATCCGGCTGAACCTCGAGGGTGGCAGCCAGGACGAGATGGAAACCCGCCGCGACGAGGTGCTGGCGGTGATCCGGAGCTGACGTCGCGCGCCAGCCCGATCGTCAGCGCGCGGCCGAAGCCGGCGAGTCTGATAAGATCGAGCCGCACCTGGCCGGGCGGGAGTAGCTCAGTGGGTTCTGTCAACTTAGCGGAAGCGAGCTGGGTTCTCGGTCGGGTCGGACCTGGGTTACGGGGTCACGAAGCACACGTCACCGCGTTCCACTCGGCGAACGCTCGGGTGCGGAGCCCGCGGTGATGGGCAGCCCGCAGCACATGGCGCCCGACCCTGAAGAGATTCTGCACCACGCCGTGGACCGAGGCGAACCGCTGGAGATGTCCGACCGACTTGAAGCCGCGCATCTGACGTTCACGTTGTCGGGTGCGTTCATGTGAGACCTCGGCTCGGTTGTTGGCGTACTGATCGGTACGATGCACGACCGACGGCATCACGGTGCGGCAGGCGGCACCGTAGCTCGGCAGTTTGTCGGTGATCAGTCGCCGAGGCGTGCCGCCCTGGGTTTTCAACAACTTGCGAAAGAATCGGAGGGCGGCGCGTCGATTCCGTCGGGGTTGCACCAGGATGTCGATCTCGTCCCCGTCCTCGTCGA
>JASLOY010000203.1 GCA_030745255.1 Vicinamibacterales bacterium | reverse complement strand
GCCATACGCGACAGTGTAGTACGCAGGATCGATCGTGTCGATCCCTATAACGAAGGACTTTCACCACGGGCTGCTAGCCTTGTCGGCCGAAACATCCGCGACCTCGGTCCGATCGGTCCGGGCGGGCAACGATACCGAGCGGCAGAGGGACACCCGTCCAGGGCGTATCTTTTTCTCCGAAGGGATGCCTCCACTACCCTGACGCAGCACCTAAGGGCCGAAGCGGAGCAACAGTATCCGAGACTCCGATCTCGACTATATAGAGAAGCCGGCATGCTGGCGGCCACCCTCGCGTTGGTCTGGTTCGTCGTCCAGGTAGTGGCAACTCTGACGGGCCTAGGCGTTAGGCCAGGATGGGGTTTCCTGGCACTGACTACGTTGGTGTTCTTTGTCGCTCGGACTTCGGTCCAAATCGTCAGGCAACGACTCTGATAGGAAGATCTGTGGTCCAATGTCGAGCCCGAGAGAGCGGCGACCTCGGCCCGGGCGCGAAAAGCCCCCTCCTCCGGCACTTCACGATCGGCGCTGATGCTTTGTACAGGGCCACCCCCAGGTTCCGTCACCGTTTCCGCTGGTAATTCCCGAAGTATTTGCACATTGTTTGCACACGAGCGAAGAGGGGGCCGACGGCGCGTTGCGATCGACCCGCATAATAGTTGGTCGGGGCGCCCGGGTTCGAACCGGGGGCCTCCTGCTCCCAAAGCAGGCGCGCTACCAGGCTGCGCCACGCCCCGACACGTTGCGTCAACTGACGCAACCTCAACAACCTACCATAGTTGGCGGTCTCGCCAACAGGCGCCACCAGACGCCAAAGGATGCCACTAGGGGTGCCACAAAAAGGGCCTCACTTCGATACACCGCTCTCTGATCGACCGCTGCCTTGCTCGCAACGCGCTTGACGATTACGTCGACCGGCACTGGATTCGAATCGCCGAGCTGACCGGCCACACGTTCCTGGTCTCAAGTGTTCGCTTTTGGCCCACATGTCCAACCCGAGAGTGAATCAGCGGGGCGGAGCTCTGCACAATCAGGAGGAACAGACGCATCAGATCGACATCCCCGGCGGGTGCCACTGATGCTGCGTTGACCGCTGTTCCTCGCCCCAGCAACCGCGCCCTAGTGGTGATGGTTCCTGACAGACCAGCGGGCTGGCGTTACAATGCCCACTGTACGCTGACTTGAGGAGGTTCACATGCGTTGTCGAATCGCGATCTCACTCGGAGGGCTGGCGGTCGTGTGCTTGGCGCCGGTGGCGGCGGCACAAGTCGGCGACATTCCGCGGACGCCGAGCGGTCGTCCGGATCTGTCCGGTACCTACGACGTCGCGACGCTGACGCCGATGCAGCGTCCGACCGAGCTAGGTGAGAAGATGTTTCTGACCGAGGAGGAGGCGGCGGCTATCGAGGCAGGGGAGGCGGCCGCGCTCGCGAGCATCTTCAACTATGACCCCGCGGTGAATACCGAGACAAGCGACCCGAATCGCGGCGCGCCCCCGGTGGGGGGAGACGGTTCGAGCGGCGCCGCCGGGAACGTTGGCGGCTACAACACGGTCTACTTCGACCGAGGCAGCGCAGCCTTCCAGATTGACGGGCAGTGGCGCACCTCCATCCTCATCGACCCGCCGAACGGAAGGTATCCGCCACGAACCGACGAGCGGATGGCCGCCCAGCGCGCCGCCACCGCCGCCCGGACTGGTGGGGTCCGGCCGCGTCAGAACGACGGTACCGCGTACTGGCTTGAGGCCGGTTTGGATGCGCCGGGCCCGTTCGACAACATGGAGCAGCGGGGGTTCGCTGAGCGCTGTCTGCTCGGGTTCGGCTCGACCGCAGGCCCGCCGATGTTGTCGGTGCTCTATAACAACCACAAGCGGATCGTGCAGGGCGAAGACACGGTGGTGATCCAAGTCGAGATGAACCACGAGGCGCGGATCGTCCGGATGAACGCCGAGCACGATCCGCCCGAGATCCGGAAGTGGCTGGGGGATTCGATCGGCCACTGGGAGGGCGACACCCTGGTCGTCGAGACCACCAACTTCCGCGATCGCCCGTCCTTCACGCAGGGCTCGCGAAACATGACGGTGACCGAGCGCTTCAGGATGGAGAGCGCCGACAAACTCATCTACAGCTTCACCGTCGAGGACCCGACGGTCTGGACGGCGCCGTTCACCGGCGAGTATGCGTGGCCGCGGAGCGACCACAAGGTGTTCGAGTACGCCTGTCACGAGGCGAACTACGCGTTCGAGGGCATCATGAAAGGTGCACGGTTGCTCGAGGCGGAGTTCCGTGGCGAGGAGCCCGAAGGGATCCCGAACCCGACACGGTAGCATGGCGATCTTCCCCGGCACGACCCGGTAGTCACCGCAGGGCAGCGGACCGCGTCTTGGCTGGTGTTCAGACTCAGCTGCCTCCTACTCGGTAAAGAACCCTTACCCGGCCAGGTCTTCAGGGCGTTCCACTGGCGTCGGGGTCTGGTTGGTCCGGCGGCCTCACAGGGTCATTGCAACAACTGCACGATCCACGAGATTGTTGAGACTCGCGAGGGGCAGATGTTCACCGCTCTGGTGTACGGGGTCTCTAGAATTTGGTAGATCAGGTGAAGTAACGTGTTGGCGGATATCGAAAAGTTTGGGCGTAGAGGAGGTTGTCAAACCGCTTCCTTATCGAGGCCGGCACCCGCGGGAGTGCCGCGGCGAAATCGAGATTCGCTAGGGAGGGACTTATGTCATCGTTACGACTCCTGATGTCCGTGCTCGTTAGCGCCGCGCTGCTCGCAGCGTGCGCTGCCGAGTCCGAGCCACCGGCCGCAATGGCCACTGCGGAGGTTAACCCGGTCACGGGTGAGGGACTTCCGAACCCAAACCCGACACGTATCGGGAGCTGGGCGACGCTGCCCGAGGGACGGGAGTGGGGCTCCACCGCCGGCCTCGACATCGACCCGACGGACGGGCATGTCTGGGGGTACGAGCGCTGCGGGTCCGGCTCAGCGGGTGGACCCGGGGTCAACTGCGACAATAACCCCGTGGACCCGATCTTCAAGTTCGACCGCAACACCGGGGAGATCATCGCCAACTTCGGTGCCGGCACCTTCGTGACGCCCCACGGCATCTACGCCGACGGCGAGGGCAACGTCTGGGTGACGGACTTCGCCGGCAACGATGAGGGCACCAAAGGTCACCAGGTCCACAAGTTCAGCCCGACCGGAGAGCAGCTCCTGAGCCTCGGTGTCGCCGGCCAGCCCGGGAACGGGCCGGGTCAGCTCAACCAGCCCATTGACGTGATCGTTGCGCCCGACGGGAGCATCTTCGTCGCAGACGGCCACTCCGGGCAGAACTTGACGACAGACCAACAGATGGACGAGGCCCGCGCGGCGGGGCTGACTGGTCGCATCGTCAAGTACTCCCCCGACGGCGAGTACATCCTGGAGTGGGGCGAGATCGGCACCGACCACGGTCAGTTCCGCACGCCACACGCCCTGGAGTTCGACGCTCAAGGCCGGCTCTGGGTCGCGGACCGTGGCAACCACCGCCTCGAGATCTTCGACCAAGAGGGTAACTACCTGGACTCGCGCTATCAGTACGGGCGTATCAGCGACCTCTTCATCACCGAGGACGAGATGGTGTACGCCATCGACTCCGAGTCCAACCGGCTCCGGCACATCAACTGGAGGAACGGTGTCCGCATCGGACCTGTCGATCGGGACGTGCTCGTGGGCTTCATTCCGCCGTGGGAGTCAGACAGCCGGCCGAACCATGGCGTGGCGGGAGAGGGCGTGGGAGTGGACGCGGACGGCAACGTCTTCGTGGCCGAGGGGCCGGCCTCGCTCAGCGATGCGGGCTCTGCGTTCACGAAGTATGTTGTGGCCGGTATGTAGGCTGGGCAGGGCGCTTCCCGCGTGTCGAGCGATCGACAGGAATAGCTTCCTCTACCCATAAGGGCATTTCCCTTGGGCGACAGTGGGCGCCCGGCAAAGGGCTCTCACACATGCAATCAGTGGCATGGCCCGCACTGGCGAGCGCAGCAGAGGGCTACAATCGCCCCCTCCGATGACCGTGGCCTCCGGCGCTCAGCTCGGTCCGGACAGCATCACCGTTGAGATCGGCCATGGCGGCATGGGGGGCGCCAACCCGGCTACAGACCGGCGCCTCAAGCTCCTGCCGCCCGACCTAATACGTAATGAGCGTTCTCCCGGCTATGCCGGGGAGGCAGCCAGAGTTCAACAATACCGGGAGCAAGCGACAGAAACTCCCTTCCGTGAGCCGGCAAAGCATCACGAGAGGGAGATCTGTCTTGTCAGACGAGAAGCGTACGAATCATGCAGAGTGGGGCTGCACGTATCACGTCATCTTCATCCCGAAGTATCGCAAGAAGGTGCTGTACGGGAAGCTGCGGTATCGGTTGGGTGCGGTGTTTCAACAACTGGCACATCGGATGATTCTGTCGTACTTTGTCACCGATGACCCACGAAATTGAGCTGCCTGACGACGTCGTCACGGAACGTCGTCGCCGTCCGGTAATCGGCGTCATGGGTTCTGGCGTCGAACCGAATGACAGACTGGCCGGTGCGGTCGGGAGCTGGATCGCTCAAGAGGGCTTCCACCTGCTCACGGGCGGCGGCGAGGGTGTCATGGCGGCGGTCAGCAGGGCGTTCGCTGCCGTGACGGACCGGCAGGGTCTGGTGATCGGCGTCCTGCCGAGCATCGAAGACGACCCGGGGTGCAGCCAGCCGGTCGGCTACCCGAACCGCTGGGTCGACCTGGCAATTCGCACGCATCTACCGCTGAGCGGCGCCAGCGGCACGTCGCTGCTGTCACGCAACCACATCAACGTGTTGACCGCCGACGTCGTGGTGGCGCTGCCGGGCGGGCCGGGCACGGCGAGTGAGGTGCAGCTCGCGATGCGGTACCGGCGGCCGTGTGTGGCGTTGGTGGGCGATCGTTCGCAGATTCCCGGTCTGCCAGATCAGGTGGTCAGCGTCTCCACGCTGGAGGAAGTGGCCGCCTTCGTCCTCGAACACATTGGACGGGGCACCGGAGCAGCCGAGACGGGCGGGTTGTCACGAACCTAATCGGCGCCGGACCGACGCGAGCTGGACGCACACCACGAAGACCTGCATCGCCTGGTCCAGCTCCGCGACCTCTGGAAACGTCGGTGCGAGCCGTATGTTCGCGTCGTCCGGGTCGCGTCGATACGGGAATGTGGCACCAGCCGGGGTGAGCTTCACGCCGGCGTCGGCAGCCAACTTGACGATTCCTGTGGCGAGACCGGGCAACGCGTCGAACGAGAGAAAATAGCCGCCCCGTGGCGAGGTCCACGAGCCCATGCCGGCGCCGTCGAGCGCAGACAGCTGCTGCAGCACGAGCTCGAACTTGGGCCGCAGAATCGCCGCGTGCTTCCGCATGTGTGCCCGGATGCCATCCAGGTCGCGCAGGAAGCGCACGTGACGCAGCTGGTTCACCTTGTCGGGGCCAATCGTGAGAACCTGCCGCCGTTTTCTGAGCGTGGCGAGGTTGGTCACGGAGCTGGAGACGAACGAGATGCCGGCGCCCGCGCGTGTCACCTTCGAGGTCGAGGCGAACAGCACGAGGGTGTCCTCGGTGCCATGCCGTCGGCAGGCGTCCATGATGTTGGCCAGCTGGGGCGGGTCGTCATCGAGATCATGAACCGCGTAGGCGTTGTCGCACATGATCCGGAACTGCGAGCCCGCGATGGTGCCAAGTCGCCCGAGGCGGTCGACCGTGGTGTCGGAGTACACCTGTCCGCCCGGGTTCGAGTATTTCGGCACGCACCAGATGCCCTTCACAGAAGGGTCGTCCCGGACGCAGGCCTCCACCTCGTCCATGTCCGGGCCGTCCTCGGTCATCGCCACGTTGATCATCTCGATACCGAGGTCTTCGAGAATCGCGAAGTGTCGGTCGTACCCAGGCACAGGGCAGAGAAACCGCACTGCCCCACCGTCGCGCCAGGCGGAGCCGGGGCCGGCTGGGCCATAGAGCCAGGCGTTCAACAGATAGAGATACATCAGGGTCAGGCTGCTGTTGCCGCCGGCGATCACCTCGTCTGGGCGTACGCCGAGCACTGCGGCGCCAAGCGCGCGTGCTTCAGCCAGCCCGTCGAGCCCGCCGTAATTTCGTGTGTCGGTGCCATCAGCCGCCACGTACCCGCCCGCGTCGGCGTCGAGACCGTCGGAGAGCGCGAGCTGCGCCGGGCTCGGTTTACCGCGCGTCAGGTCTAACGTGAGATCCGCGTCGCGAAAGCGCTGATAGGTCGAATCGAGCTCGCGCTCCCGCGCGAGCAGCTGGTCATGATCGAGCCGGTCCAGTCTCACGGTCGGGATCCTCTCTGGCGTTAGGGGGGCACTCCCCGAAAGTTGCGCGACGGCACATCGATCTGCCGCCGACGAGGAGCTTTCCGGATTATAGCCTTGACGCGACGTGGCTCGATACGGGAGGGTCCCGGCGATTGACGCACGGTTGCCGTGGCCGATGGCGCTCGTGAGAAGGTCTTCGTGTGAGACCGAGCTCGAACAGCACGGTGCCGGGGTAGCATGTGCTGGACACGCTCGCGCTAGGTCCAGACCCCGTGTTCTCGTTCCGTATCTTCTTGGACGTGTAGATTCGGCTCGGGGGTGCCGTCGAGAGCGACGGTCCAAGGCACACGATGACTGACTCGACACTCGTTCCGCTGTTG
>JASLOY010000202.1 GCA_030745255.1 Vicinamibacterales bacterium | reverse complement strand
GTATCACTGGCCGACTGCCACACCCGGCAAGTGCGGCTGGCCCGTTGTCGTCCTCGTCCCTGGACTCGCTGCGACCCATGCCCACACCGTGCCGGAGGCCGCTTGGCTCGCGCGGCATGGCTTCTTCGTCGTCAGCTACGACGTGCGTGCGCAGGGCAGCGCGCGCCTCCTCGATCCGGCCAAGGGGTCGATGTTCTGGGCGATCGACGAGTGGATCGACATGGCGGAAGTCATCGAGTGGGTCGAGGCGAAGTACCCGACGGAGAGCGATACCACCAGGGTCTCGGTGATCGGTGATAGTCAAGGTGCCGTGCACGCTTGGGCGGCAGCGGCGTTCTTCGGAAAAGCGCCTCCGCCGAACAGCCGCCGCACCAGACCCTTCCCCCCCGTCAAATGCGTCGTGCCGCGCTTGTTCGCGCCTCAGGTCGAGCGGGTATTCGTGCCGCAAGGCAACTCGTTCCTCTATTGGTTACCGCAGATCACAGCGAGAGATCATCCACACGTGCAACTCGACGGCGCGTTCCGCAAGAAGCTCGAGGAGTTTCTCGACCGAGACGACGCGGCTGGGCTCTCGAAGTACTTGAACAGCGTGAATGGCAAGGACCTGAGCTCCGGGTTGCGCACGACCACGGTGCCGATCCTGCACATCTCATCCTGGCTGGATCAGTTCATGGGGGTCGACCTGTCGCTGAAGGCGCTGGCCTCCCTGCCGGCGGCCACGCCACGTCGTCTCTACATCATGACTGGTTACCACGGGACACCGTTGCACACGCCGCAGACCGCGCTGCGCCAAGAGCTCACGCTGGATTGGTTGCGACGTTTCCAGAAAGGCGGCCGCGAGCCGGTCGAGAAGGGGCCGCCGGTACTGGCATACGCCCTGCCGCCGGATCCGCAGTTCACACACCACCCTGTGTTCCCCTGGCGGCTGCGTGCCTACGCAGCGTTTCCGCCGCCCGACGCCAAGCCGCGCAAGTGGTTTCTTCGATCTGCAGAGCGCCTCGAAGCGACTGCTCCGAAGACGATCGAGGGGCCAGCTCTGATCAAGCACACGGTCGCAACCGGCTACGATGTCCGCGACTATCGCAAGGATGACTTCGCGACCGTGTTGCGGAGCATTCCGTGGCGGACTGTCACGTTCACGACTCCGTCGATGACGGAAGCGGTCGAGATTGCTGGAAAGGCCGTGGCTCAACTCGAGATCCAGGCCACGAAGCCCGGTGTGCAGATCGGCGCTCGGCTGTCTGCGGTCACGCCGGCAGGAGCGGAGCAACCGCTCGCCGTTGGCGGGTTCGAAACCCGGAACGCCTCCACGAATGGCTGGATGATTGTGCGCGTCGAGTTAGGCACAACAGTCTGCGTGCTGCCGAAGGGATATCGACTCCGCCTGCAGTTGATGAACCAAGTGGTTCAGCGGCCGGGCAAGACGGATTACCACCGCTATGTACCCCGCTTCACGGATTTTGACGTCAAGGTCGGCTTCCGCCCAGACCACCCGTCGTGGCTCGAAGTTCCGTTGCGCTCCGTTTCGCCTGATCTGAGCGTGCCGGCGGTGCAACTGTCCTTGTCAGCGCCCCTGAAGCACACGCTGACGCTGCGCAGCGCGCCGAGCTTCGCGGGTTCGATCTATGTCCTCTGCATCGGGATCACGGGCCAGGGTCCGCCGGTGCCGATCGGCTCGGGGCAGCTCCTCTGGTTGGTGCCCGACTTCATGACGGACCTTCTCATGGGGCTCGTCAACGGGCCGATTTTGCCGGGCTTTGTCGGCATCCTGAATCAGGACGGCGCCGCACAGGCGAAGCTCAACCTAGCGCCCTTGGCACCGCTGCCAAGCGTGCTCCTTGGCGTCAACTTGCACATCGCCCCGCTGCTCTACAAGAGCGGTCTGTTCGCGACCGGGGCCCCCGTGCAGGTGCGTTTCAGGTGATAGGCAGCGTTGCAGTGTAGTATTCCCGTGCTCTCCCGTGCTCGCATGGCTCCGTTGCACACATGGTTGACCTTGGTCGTTGCTTGCCTTGCCACAGGCAACGCCAGCGCACAGTGTCGCTACCCACCAGTGCCCACGGGCGGGTTCGCGGTGCAGACCTCGGACCGCGGCGTCACGCTCAGTGACGGCTACAAGACAACGGCGCTGGTGACATGGCCGAAGAGCACTCGGCCGATCTGCGGCTGGCCCATGATCCTGCTGGTCCATCCGCTTGGTGGCTCGCGCTTGACGATCGCCCTGCAAGCCGCGGTATTTGCGAACCAGGGCTACTGTGTCGTTAGCCACGACGTGCGCGGCCAGGGCAGCACGGTGGCGCTCAACCGCTCGAAGGGATCCAACCTGTGGTCTCTCGACGAGTGGATCGACATGGCGGAGATCATCGAGTGGGCGGGCTCGACGTTTTCGTCGGTGGTCGACGCCAACAACGTCGCCGTGGTTGGCGATAGCCAGGGCGGTCTGCACGCGTGGGCGGCTGCGGCGTGGTCGGAGAAGAACTTCCCGAAAAACAACCGCCGTCGCAAGCCGTTCCCGAAGATCCGCGCCGTAGCGGCGCGCGTCCTGGGTCCGAGCATCAACAACATGTGGGTGCCCGGACAGACAGGGTTCTTCTACAGGCTCGCGCAGTATGCCTTCGACCCGGCCTTCAACGCGGTGGTGTTCGATGTGAACTTCCGCTGGCGGCTCGGCTTCTATCTCGACGCTGATGATCCGGCGGGGCTCCTGGCCTGGCTCGCCTCGCTACCCGGCAGAGACTTTGCGAGTGAGCTCACGACGAGCAAGGTGCCGACGCTCGCGATCGCCGACTGGCTGGACTTGTTCGAGTCAGCCGACGCAACGATCACAGCGTTCGGGATGCTGCCGGCAACGACGCCGCGTCGCCTGGTGATTTCGACCGGGTTGCACGCAACGCCGTTCAACGGCTACCAGCTGCTCTCGCAGCACGGGCTCATGGTCGATTGGTGTGACCGCTTCCTCAAGCTGGACCCAGAGCCGATCGAGCAGGGGCCTCCGGTGCAGACCTCGGTGATCCCCGCGCTGGCGGCGACCTATCAACACCCGAATGCCGTGTGGCGTGCGCGTGCAAATCTCACCTTCCCGCCGAAGGATCGGCAGACTGTTCGCTTCTGGCTGAGCAGCGATGGTCTTCTCCACCCGAGCGTCCCCAAGAAGGCGGCCGCGACGAGGCTCATGCAGTCCGTGATCCGCCCCTATGGGCCTCGAGATTTTGCGGCCGATGGGCTCGATGTCGGCAAGACCGCTCAGGTCCTGCTGCTGCGGCGCACGACGTTTCGAAGCTCGCCGTTCCCGGGCGACGTCGAGATCGTCGGGCGTCCGATCGTGAACCTGGCCGCATTCTCGAACGACAAGAACCTGCAGGTAGGAGCGCGTCTGTTCCTCGTGGCGCCGGACCGTAGCAAGCAACTCATGTCGAGCGGCGGCACGACGATCCGCGGTGTGGCGCCGTTCGGAGATGGCGCCATTCGAATCGACCTGGGCAGCACCCTTTGCGTCGTACCCAGGGGATTCTCGGTTGAGGTCGAGCTGATGAACCAGATTCTGCAGCGGCCCGCTGCGGTGGACCTCTATCGGGTGATGCCGCTGTTCAGCGAGTTCACGATCGACATTCACCACACCCCCGAGCAGGCGTGCACGATCGACCTGCCGGCCCGGTTGCCCTCCGTCGATCTCACGGCTGGCGAGCCGTTTCTCTCGCTCGCGTCACCCCAGCCCGTGCGTCTGTTCTTGCGCTCCGACCCGAGGCTCGGCGGCACGCCGTATCTCATCATCGCCTCGCTGACCGGCCAGGGTCCTGCGATTCCACTGGCGAGCGGTACGCCCATGTGGCTGAGCCCGGACATCGGGACAACGCTGTTTATCGCGATGGTGGGCACACCGCCGCTCGATGGCTTCCTCGGGTTGCTCGACGGTAACGGTGAAGCGCGTCCGAACCTGAAGCTGAACCTGCTTTCCCAGTTGCCGAGCGTGCTGCTCAACAAGAGCCTTCACTTGGTGCCCCTCTTGCTGCGCCCAAGCACTGGCCTTCACGCTGGCGCTCCGCTCTCGTTCAGGTTCCGCTAGATCCGAAGCCTAGGGCCGCTCGCCGACCCAAATGTCGTGCGCGCGTGCGCTGACGGGTGCGATGCCAATGACGCGGCCGCCCTCGACCAGAACCGCTTCCTCGGCGAGATTGACGGTCGGACAAACGTGGCGTGGCACGAGCAGAATCGGCGTGCCAAGCGGTGGCGGATCCGTCGGCGCATCGAAGGGCAGATGCTCTTCGCTCGGTGTGCGCGCGGCGAGATGGGGAAAACCGAGCGCCTCGGCGATCGGAGCGCCGGCTTCGGCTGCGATAGCCTTGGACCCGGCATCGACAGTGACCAGTGCAGGCCCGGGATGTGCGATCACCCGGGAGAACACGAGGGCCGCGGGAACGAAGTCCAGCTCCTCGCACGACTGCGTGCGTAGATCGGAGTAGACAACGGTCCCCGGCGATACACGGTGGCGGGGAGCGAGGTGGTCGAGTCCGTCATGCATGAGCGCGGCGCGGAAGCTCGGTGTTCCGCTCGTGACGACTTCCCCGACCGGGCAGCCGGCGCTCTCGGTAGCCTCGACCAGTTCGATCAGCGCGTCATGGAGCGGGATTGCCAGCGCCTGCCGTTCCTCGAAGGATCCGGCGTGGATGTGTCCCTCGTAGTGGTGAATGCCGCGGAAGCGACCCTCAGCGCGTTCCGCCACGGCGAGGATCGCGTCTCGGCGTGACATCTCGATGCCGGTACGGTTCATGCCCGGATTGACATCGACGAAGATGCCGAGTGAATCGGGTATGGCGTCGACGAGGTCCGCATCTTCGCACAGCACCGACACGCGCATCCGGGGGAACCTCGTCGCGAGGTCGGTGAGTTGCGACAACGCCGGCTCCAGGTGGCCATAGGCGACGAGCAGGTCGCCGGCGACCGCTTGTGCTTCGAGCACTGTGAGCAGTTGCTCGGCTTCGCGCGTCGTCGCGCACTTGTAGTGCCGGATCCCCGCCCGGGCGATCTCGACGAAGACCCGCGGCAATTTGGTCGTCTTGATGTGCGGACGCAGGCGGTCGGCGTTGCCGTCCACGTAGCCGAGTAGGGTGCGCAGGTTGGCGCGCACCTGATCGAGGAAGATCACGAGCGCGGGCGACAGGATGCGCTCGCGGTCTTCTGTCGGGATACCGTATGCGGCTGGATCGAGTGATTCGACGGAGGTCACCGCCGCATGGAAGGGCGCTCCGGCGTAGAACGCAACCTCTACCTGCCTGAGAGTTGCTTGACCTGCCCACGCAGTTGGTTGATCTGGTTCTGTAGGTTCTGCATCGGGCTCGCGCGGCGGTTCGGAGCGTTGGCACCATTCTCGTCGGCCTGCCGGATCGCTAGCAGCATTCGTGACACCTGGTGTGCCATGCCGGCGATGAGGATCGTGCCGTTGTTCTTGTAGCCAATCGTCAGAATCTGCAGCAAGTCGGGGCGGCCGTACGCCCATTGGTGCAGCCCCTTCGACATCTCCCGTGCATCGAGGTGCTTCACGGCGACGGTCGTCGTGACGTGGACGTAGAGGCTTGGACGCGCGATGACGTCATCGGGACTCATGTAGAAGCTGCGCCGCTTGACGTGCTGTAAGCGGGGGCCTGCCAGGTTTATCCACTCGTAGATCCCGCGCGAGGCGTCGAGCGGTGTCATGATCCAGTCCTGGTGATAGAGCAGTTGGCTGACGACCTCTTCACAGCCGTTCCTGTCGAGTTCGAGTCGCTTGGTGATCTTTATCATCTGCGAGTCGGGCTGACACGTGGCCGAGTCCGTGCGCATCAGGTAGTTGCGTCCGAGGAACTTCTCCGAGAGTTCAACCAGCTCCGTGACGCGGTATTCGCCGGCGTCGAGCACGAAGCTTTGTTTGGCGACTGCGCGCGGACCGTTCGGTCCGTGCGAGACGGGGAACGATGGAAAGAGGCATACGATTGTCGCGATCGAAGCGAAGGTCAGCATCGGTTGGTCTCCCTTGTGTTTGTCAGAGACCTCCGACGTCGAGTTGTCGGTCCTTCTTCCCGCGGACTTCTTTCTTGACGGTGTTCAAACGTTTGTCGATCGCGAACGTCACGTTGAGCAGACCGCCGTGCGCAAGAGCGGTGCCCAGGAAGAACCGCTTCACGGCGATCTCCCGAGAGGACTGGCCGCAGCCCTGGTGGGGGCACCTGGAGCGATCAGGGAGCTTCGCTGGCGAATGTCCCGGCCTCAGGTGCAGCTTCAGTCCTGCTCGTTGACTTTGGCCGCGCACCAGCGACCAACCGTGAACAACACGAAGCCCACTGCAACCGCAGCTAGTTCGACGCCCAGAGGATTGAAGTCCGGCTCACGGGCTTCGACGCGCATCGCCCACAGCAACCCACCGCCCACGATGAGCAATCCTGCGCCCATGAGGACGCGGCCCACCTGGAACATCGCCGGTGAACTCATGCTCGGTCGGCCCGCTTGCGGTCCTTCTCGTTGAGGAGCCGCTTGCGCAAGCGAATCGTGGCTGGCGTCAGTTCGACGAGTTCGTCGTCTGCGGCGTATTCGAGCGCTTCCTCAAGCGAGAGGAGACGTGGTGCCAGGATCTTCGTGAAGGACTCTTTGGTCGAGGAGCGGATATTGTTCAGTTTCTTGCCGCGACAGAGGTTCACGACGATGTCGTTGTCCTTGCA